>NZ_DBHIDN010000010.1:0-54605 GCF_057251025.1 Shuttleworthella sp. | reverse complement strand
ACCGGTCTCGGCATCATCCCCGGATTCGGCGGAACCCAGCGCCTCGCCCGTCTGGTCGGCATGGGCCGCGCCAAGGAGCTGATCTTCACCTGTGACAACATTGACGCCCAAGAGGCCTATCGGATCGGTCTTGTCAACAAGGTTGTCCCCAAGGAAGAGCTCTATCCCACCTGTCAGGCAATGGCCAAGAAGATCCTCTCCAAGGGTTCTTACGCCAACAGCATTGCCAAGGCTGCCATCAATAACGGCTACGATATGGACATCAAGAATGCCGTCGAGATGGAGGCCAACCTCTTCGGCGTAGTCAATGATACCCACGACAAGAGAGAGGGCATGGGCGCTTTCCTGGAGAAGCGGGCTGCCAATCTGACAGACTTCTAACCGGACGAACCTGTGAGCTGTCGGATCTCCCAACCGGACCTGCAGCAAAATCTGACGGATATGGATGAGAGGGACCGTAAGAGAATGATTTCTGCACTCTCTTACGGTCCCTCTCTTCTCCCCTGTCAAACGCCTTGGCCGGCCTTATAGACCGCTTTCAGACGCAGGTCCTGATCCAGGAGGATAAAGTCCGCCTGCATCCCCTCGGCAATCGAACCGAGTTCATCCTGAAGCCCCAGTTCTCTGGCCGGGTTGTATGTCGCCGCCCGGACTGCGGTCTCAAGCGGAAGGCCCATTTCTCTGACCGCCACCCGCATGCAGTCCGCCAGATTACTGACAGAACCGGCAATGGTCCCGTCGGATGCCAGCCGCGCGCACTTGCCCTCCTTGATCACATCCAGGCCGCCCAGAGTGTAGGATCCGTCTTCCATGCCTGTCGCCCGCATGGAGTCGGAAATTAAGATCATCCGCTCCTCCCCCAGCATACGGAAGATGCCCCGAACGACGGAGGGGTGGATGTGCACGCCGTCCGCAATCAGTTCCGCGCCGACCCACGGGGAATCGCAGACCGCGCCGACCACACCGGGCGCTCGATGACTGTAAGCCGGCATGGCATTGAACAGGTGCACTGCGTGGCTTGCGCCCAGATCGAAGGCCCGCTTGGCTACATCGTAGTCGGCGTTCGTGTGGGCCAGGGAGACCGAGACCCGATCCCTGACCTCCCGGATGAAGTCCAGGCTGTCCCGGTTCTCCTCCGGCGCAATCCCGATGAATTTGACCAGACCCCGGGAGGCGTCCAGAAATCCCTCTAAGACCTCCATTGAGAAGGGAATGATATTTTCCTGGTCCTGGGCCCCTTTCTTGCTCCTGCTGATGAAGGGCCCCTCCATGTTGATCCCCACATAGGAGGCCTCCGGTCTCCTGCCCGCTTCCGGCCGCCTTGATCTCTCCTCCTGCCCCTCGGCGTAGTCCACCAGGACGGCTAAGACCCGGTTGAGTTCGCTGACCGGCAGGGTCATGGTTGCCGGGCAGATCGAGGTCACGCCGACGGAGAGTTCATACGCCGCAATCGCGGCCAGGGCCTCTTCCCTGGCATCGCAGACATCTGCCCCCACGGCCCCGTGAAAGTGCAGGTCGATGAGGCCGGGAATCAGATAGGCCCCCCCTCCGTCTGCAATTTCCCCATCACTTTTATTTTCCCCTGCAGGCTTTCCTGTCAAATCAACCGAGGAGAACTTCCCGTCTCTGACGGCGACACTGCCCGGGTGAAAGCGAAAATCCCTCCCGTAGACAAATACATTCTGTATCCTCATAGCTAAGCTCCTCATCCTCTCCTCTCCTGCATGTATTTGAAGTGATAATAGGCTCCCAGCATGCCTGCCTGATTGCCGTTTTGCGCCATGGCGAGCCTGGTTTTTCCCCCGATCGACGGAAGCAGGTGCCGGTCTAAGGCCTTGCGCAACCTGGGATAGAGATAGTCCTCCTGTCTCATAATACCGCCGCCCAGGACGATGCACTCGGGGTTGAGAATGCAGGCCAGATTGGCCATCCCCCTTCCCAAGAGGTCCACCATCCGGTCAATGGCCTGAATACAGTCCCTGTCCCCCGCCCCGGCTGCGGCAAAGATCCTGCGCCCGTCCCAGGCCTCTTCTGCCTCGCCCTTGGCCGCAGCTACACTTCGGCACAGGGCCGATGTCGACGCCACGGCCTCGAAGCGGTCCGGTCCGCCCAGGTCCATATAACCCAGCTCGCAGGCGGCATGAGAGAAACCGTGGTAGATGCCCTCAAAGCCCTGATCCCTTAAATAGAACGCGCCCCCGATCCCGGTTCCGACCGTAAGGGTCAGCACGCTGCTACAGCCCCGGCCGGCTCCGGCGATTGCCTCTGCCAGCCCCGCGCAATTGACATCATTCTCCACCTCAACCGGCAGCTGCGTGACCTCTCCCAGAATCTCTTTCCAGCAGGTCCCCCGGTAGGCCGGAATGGTCGGTCCGGCATCAATAATCCTCCCCCGGTCCGGGTCAACCATCCCGGCCGTGGAGATGCAGACCCCGACATATTCCGCGTCTTTCTCTCGGTTTTCCAGGTAATGGGCCAGGATCTTATGTACCTTTGCCACTAGGCAGGGGCCTCCCCTGTCAGCCTGACTCGGCCGCTCGAAGGACTCAAGGACCTGTCCCTGCTCGCTGACTATGCCGTATTTGATCGCTGTCCCCCCAATATCAATGCAGATGTATTCTTTCATCCTTCTCCACACATTCGAAAACGCCCCGACGGAGCTTACAGCCCATATCTCGCCACTGCCTCCTCGATCTCAGCCGCCGTCTCCCGGGCGATCTGCCTGTCCGATTCGGTCAGGGGCGCAAGCGGCCTCCTGACCGAGCCGAGGTCAATCCCCTCTTTGATCCGAAGGACTTCCTTAATCATCGCATACATGTTGCCCCGGCCGGAGCAGAGCTTTTCTATGATCCGGTTGACCACGGTCTGGATCTCTTGTGCCAGGACCATATTCCCGGTGATGAGGCAGTCATTCATGGCCAAAAAGAGCTCCGGCATGGCCCCATAGGTGCCTCCGATCCCGGCATCTGCCCCGATCATCCGGCCCGCGATAAACTGCTCATCCGGTCCGTTGAAGACCACATGCTCTCCCTGTCCGCATCTCTTGAAAATCTGGATGTCATAGGGGGCCATGGAGGAATTCTTGACCCCGATCACCCTGGGATTCTCAAGCATCTTCAGGTAGAGGTCTCTCGACAGGGCAACCCCGGCCAGCTGGGGGATATTATAGATGACGAAGTCCGTGTTGGGAGCGGCCGAGCTGATGTCGTTCCAGTAGTCCGCAATGGCATCATCCGGCAGATGGAAGTAAATAGGGGGAATGGATGCAATCGCATCCACCCCGAGGCGCTCCGAGTGACGGGCCAGTTCCATGGAATCCGCCGTGTTGTTGCAGGCCACATGGTTGATGATGGTCAGTCCTCCTCCGGCCTGATCCATGACAGCCTCTATGATCTGCTTTCGCTCTTCCGGGCTTAAATAGATGCACTCTCCGGAAGACCCGTTGACATAGAGCCCATTGACCCCCTTGTCAATGTAATAGTCCACCAGCTTTCTGACCGCGTCTGTACTGATCCTTCCCTCTCCGTCATAGCAGGCGTAAAAAGCAGGAATCACTCCTCTGTACTTGTCCAACTTGCTCATTCTTACCTTCTTTCCCTTTCTGCCTGGGTGAGACCCCGGACCCGGACGCCATTTCCCGCAGGTCTCAGGGAGTCTCCCTATGAAGAAAAGTCGGGGAAGACCCGACTTTTACCTCTGTGCTACATTTCGAATCTTATCCCTTCACAGCTCCCATTGCGATTCCCTGGGTGAAATATTTCTGGAAGGTCAGGAATATGATCAGAATCGGAGCCGCCGCCAGTGTCGCGCCTGCCATAATCAGGCCGAAGTCCGTGGAATTCTCCGCCTGCAGCTTAGCGATGCCAAGCGAGATGGTCAGATGATTGGTGGAACTAAGCATGATCAACTGCATGAAGTAGTCGTTCCAGTTGTTGATGAAAGTGAAAATCGCCAGAGCGCCGATTCCCGGCTTCACCATGGGGACGACCACCGAGTTGAAGGTCTTCAGCTCACTGGCTCCGTCAATCCGGGCCGCCTCAATCAACTCTCCCGGAATTCCCTCGGAGAACTGCTTCATGAGAAAGACGCCGAAGGGCCAGCCCACGGTCGGGAAGATCACGGCCCAGATACTGTCATAGAGATTCAGGGCGGACATCTCCCTGATCAGGGGGATCAGGATAACCTGCTTGGGCAGGGCCATAGCGCAGACGATCAGCGAGAAGAGCAGGACTCTTCCGGCGAAGCGCTTCTTGGCCAGGACATAGCCTGCCATGGTCGCCGTGATACAGGTCAAGACCATGGCCATCACGGACATGAAGACCGTATTCAGCATCCAGCGGATCGAAGCGGGTACGATGGGACCGGTGGACAGGATCAGGGGTCTGCCATCCTCAGTGAAACCGCTGCTGAAGGGCAGGGCGATCTCCCAGAGGGGGGCTCGCTGACTTCCCATCAGGGTCCGGAAATTGTCCAGGACCCACTTGCCGGGCCACCACTCGGGTGATGGGGCATTGATCGAGGCTGCGGTTTTGAAGGCCCCCGTCACGATCCAGTAGAGGGGGAAGGTGAAGAGAATGGCCAGGATCACCAGGAGGATGACCCCGATCAGGTAATAGGGTGTGATTTTCTTCTTGATCATGTCTATCACCTTACCTTTCTCTGGTTATGCGGAACTGCACGGCTGACAGAACGGCGATGATAATGGCGAGGACCACGCCCATGGCGTTGGCATAGCCATAGTCATAGAGTTTAAACGCCGTGTAGTAGATATAGTACATCACCGTATCGGTGCTGTGGTTGGGGCCGCCGGAGGTCAGCAGCTGGATCAGGGCGAAGCACTGGAAGCTGTTGATCATGGTGATGATCAGGATATAGAGGGTCGTAGGCATGATCGCCGGCCACTTGATTTTCCAGAAGAGCTGGAAGTCCGTGGCCCCGTCCACCTTGGCCGCCTCGACAACAGACTCGTCCACATTGCCGAGAGCGGACACATAGAGGACAATGGGCTGGCCGACAGAGGTGGTCAGGAGGATGAGAATAATACAGGCAAGGGCGAAGCGCTCATCTCCCAGCCAGTTGATATTCTCATGGATCAGTCCCGTGCTCTTTCCCAGGTAGTTGAATATTCCGTAATAATTGTTGAACATCCACTTCCACACAACGGTAACCGCTACCGAACCGGTGACAACCGGCAGATAGAAGATCACGCGGAATGCGGACAGGACCGGACCTCTCATCTTGTAGATCAGAGCCGATACCCAGAGGGAGAAAACACAGACCACAGGCACGGATACGAGAACAATGATGAAGGTATTGGCCAGGGACTTTAAGAAAATCGGGTCTGCGAAGAGATTCCGGTAATTTTTCAGTCCGACAAAGACATCCTGTGTATCCGCTCCCATCGTGGAGTCAAAGAAACTGGTGAAAACACATAGAACCATGGGAAGGACAACAAATCCCAGGAAGAAAACCAGACTGGGCAGCAAGAAGAGATATGCCGACTTGGTCTCCCGGATCACAAGTGCCCGCTCCCTCAGCGCAGCATTTGTTGTTTTGCTCAAGCTTTTCCTCACTCTCTAAAAAAGGGTGCCCTGCCCTGTCCGGGCGGGGCACCTCTGACCTCTGTTACTTCGGTCGTGCAAGTTACTTCTTCTTTGCCGCCGCATTGGCATTGGTGTCGAATGTCTTGACTTCATTCGCGATGTCTCCACCGGAACCGATTCTCTGCAGCATGTTCCACCACTCGGTACGAGCAGTTGCCCAGCCGGGAACAACCTGGTAGTAGTCGCCCATCGCAGGCATGAACTTCTCCGTGAACATCTTCATGACCTTCTCATTGGACTGGCCGGCGTACACGTCGCCCAGGTTCTTGTGGGCCGGGAAGAAGCCGGACTCAAGAACGGATTCCTTGGTCTGGGTCTGGTCGTTGGCCATGAAGTCGATGAACTTCTTGGCAGCAGCGATCTTGGACTCTGAGCCGTTATTGAAGATTCCGAAGCCCCAGATGCCGCCGCAGAGCTCTGCTGATCCGTCATTGGAGGGGAACTGCATGGGGATGATCTCATCGCCGTTATTGGTCTTGCCTGCTTCTCCGTTCTTGGAATCATTCTGCTGTGCTGCATTCCAGCAGTTGGAGATGGCAAGGGTGCCGTTTCTGAAGAGGGTGATCTCGTCGCCGCCCGCAATCGAGGGATCGAACTTAACGCCCTTGGTATCCTTTAGGGCCTGCAGGGCCTTGATATTGGCCTCGGAGTTCACCGTGTACTCGGTGTGGTCTGTATTGGTAAAGCGGCCTCCGTAGAGGTTGTTCACCAGAGCTCTGGTTCCTTGGTCTCCGCCCTGTCCGGAGCAGTAGACTGCTGTGACGTCTGCGCCCTGTCCGGATTCTGCCACTGCCTTGACTGCCTTCAGGTAGTTCTCGGTCGTCCAGGTGTGCTTGTCCAGATCCAGATACTGGAGGGCGTTGGCCTTCTCGAACTTGGTCTTGTTGATTGCCATGCAGTGGGCAACCATGCAGAGCGGATACTCATAGTACTTGCCGTCTGAGCTCTTGCAGGCAGCCGTCACATTGGGATAGAAGTCCTTGGCGGCATCGCTCTTGAACATGTCAGACAGGTCAACCATGAGGCCCTTGGCACCCCAGTTGGCAACCAGCCGCTCCGGTCCTTCCATGATCAGGTCGGGTGCCTTCTTGCCCTCAATCGCGGTGTTGACCTGGTCATCTCCGGTCTTGTAGTCCAGGTACTGAACCGTCACCTTGATATCGGGATACTTCTTGTTGAAATTAGCGATCAGCTTGTCCACGGTCTCTGACTTGCCCCACTTGCCGATGGGGTAGGTCCAGAGGGTGATGGATTCCTTACCTGAAGACTGTCCCTTGTCCTCTGACGCGCCCTTCTTGCCCTGGCCGCAGCCGGCAAATGCGCCGACAACCATCGCCATGGCCAAACCCATTGCCACAAGTTTCTTAAATCTCATAATATAACCCCTCCTAAAAATATGCAGGTATTTCGGAGATCCCATTTTCTCCGAATGTCCCTCACTCCAGCGCCCGGGCAAATGCCCTGGTAATCAACTGGGGCCGGGTGATGATCGAGCCCACCACAACGGCATAGGCTCCCAAATCGATGACCCTTCTGGCCTTCTCCGGCGTGTTGATATTCCCCTCGGCGATGACCCGGTGTTCTGTATTGGCTACAATCTCCCGCAGGATCTCAAAGTCGTTGGCTTCGATCTTATCACCCTGACTCTGGGTGGTGTAGCCCACCATCGTTGTCCCGATAAAGTCAAAACCCAACGCGTCCGCGTGCAGGGCTTCCTCTACCGTGGAGCAATCCGCCATCCAGAGCTGGTCCGGATAGCGCTGCTTGAGTTCCGCAAAGAACTCATCTAAGCTCTTGTCTCCCGGTCGAAGAGCTCCGGTCGCATCGAGCGCGATGATGTCAGGCTTGACTTCCATTAACTCTTCCACTTCTCTGATCGTGGGAGTGATGTAGACCCGGCAATCGGGATAGTCCCGCTTGACGATGCCGATCACGGGCAGGTCCACAGTGGACTGAATTTCCCTGATGTCCTCCGCCGTATTGGCCCGAATCCCGGCCGCTCCGCCTTCCGCGGCAGCGGCTGCCATCCTTCCCATAATGAAAGAGGAGTGAAGCGGTTCGTCGGCCAGAGCCTGGCAGGAGACAATGAGCTTACCCTTGAGTGTTTCCACTCGATTCCTCATGCGCTTCCCCTTTCTATTGTGATAAGAGAAGCATAGCAGAATATAAATATATTTTCAATATAAATTTATGTTTCGGAAATTTTTTCTTTCATTTTCCTGCGAGATCCCTTCGGCCGGATCCTATAGCGGGCACTGACTTAGGGCCGCCGCATCCGCAATCAGGACAACATCCCGGTGCAGCTGGAGTATGGAGGCCGGAACCCGGGGGGTCACCGGACCGAAGAAGGCAGCCTGAACCGCCCCTGCCTTATCCTCTCCGCTCACGATGACCAGGATCTTCCCGGCTGACAGGATGGTCCCGATCCCCATGGTGAGAGCCTGCCTGGGAACATCCTCCTTGCAGGCGAAGAGGCGGGCATTGGCATTGATCGTGCTCTGCGTCAGGTCCACCACATGTGTTCCCTTGGGAAAGAAGTCCGCCGGCTCGTTGAAGCCGATGTGGCCGTTATGCCCCAGTCCCAGAAGCTGCAGGTCGATTCCTCCCAATTCCTCCACCAGCCGGTCATAATCCCTGCACTCTGCGGCGAGGTCTTCTGCCATCCCGTTGGGCACATGCGTGTTCCGGATGTCGATATTGACCTTGTCAAAGAGCTGATGGTTCATAAAATAACGGTAGCTGGCCGGAGAGCTCCCATCCAATCCCAGGTACTCATCCAGATTTACGCTTTTGGCTCGGGAGAAATCGAGATCCCCCTTCTCGCACCGGTCCACCAGATGCTCATAGGTCTCAATCGGAGACGACCCTGTAGCTAAGCCTAAGACTGAATTGGGTTTTAGGATCAGCTGGGCCGCAATCAGATTGGCGGCCTTCCGGCTCATCTCCTTCTTGTCTGCCGTCTTGTAAATTCTCATCGTACTCTTCTCCCCTTTCTGTGATTCTCCCACCCCTTGTGTCTCTTCCCGGTCTCTTTGCTCAATAGAGCTTATTGACCACGGCATTTGCCGTCTTACGGCGATTCTCCCTGGCCGTCTTGACATTCGCCCTGAAATAACACTGATAGAGAATATCAATGATATGAAGCTGACTCAGCTTTGCCCCCATCGAGCCCCCCTCCAGGGGGCCCTCTTTGGATCCGCAGATCAGGACGCAATCTGAGAACTCCGTCAGGGGCGACTTGAGGAATCTGGTGATGGCGATCACCTTGGCTCCCGCCTCCTTGGCGATCTGGGCCACCTCAACTGTGTCTTTGGTCGATCCGGAATAGGACACCACAAAGAGGAGGTCCCCCTCTCCCATCATCGAAGCCGCCATGGCCTGCAGGTGGGTGTCACCCGCAGTCATCACCTTGGGCGTGACATGCAAGAACTTGTTATTGGCCTCAATCGCCGCCGTCTTGCTGTCTCCCACGCCAAAGAACATGATCTGCCTGGCCTCGGTCAGCATGTCAACCGCCTTCTTGACCGTCTCCCGGTCCAGGAGCTGATTGGTCTCATTGATGGCGTCCAGATGACTCTTTAGGACTTCCTGGAAGATCGGCTCCTTGCCGTCCTCCTCCCGGTTCTCCTCTTCATCCTTCTCATGGCCCATGTTGATGGAGAGCCACATCTTGAACTCCTGATAGCCCTTGGCCCCGATGGTTCGGCAGAAGCGGTGGACCGACGCGTCCGCCACATGACACTCCTCCGCCAGCTCCGTAATCGACATGAAGAGAACCTTCTGGGCATTCTTCTGTACATAGTCGGCGATCTTCTTCTCGGTCCTGGTGAATTGATTGTAGGAAAGCTGCATGGAAAGCAGCACATTGGGAATTGCCATCATCGCCTCCTTCTCGAAGGGCAGGTGGCCGGCCGCCTGCTCTCTTGATTCATAATCCTTCTCCTGTTTATTATAGGTGGGCTGAAAATTCTTTTCAATTACATTTTCACACCTCCCTCTTTTTTGTCGATTTTTTTCATTTGGTGTTTTTGTTGGTTTTTACATCCGTCCTCCTGCTTGTATGGTCTTTGATTCATCCTTTTTCATCGATCGAATGTCGGGACCCAAACAGACAAAAAAGAAAGCCGACCCTTCCCCGCCCGCACCGAATGTGCCCCGGCGGAGAAGCCGTCAGCTTCCTCTGTCTCATTTCATCAGCGGATCAGATAGGGGCCAGCTGCTGATAGAGATCAATATAGGCAAGACTTGCCGTATCCCAGGAGAAGTCCCGGGTCATGGCGTTGTGCTGGAGAATTCTCCAGGCCTCCCTGTCATTGTAATAGACGTCAAGGGCCCTCTCGATGGTCTTGACCATCCAGTAGCCTGAGAACTCTCCGAATGAGAAACCGGTTCCCTCGTGCGTCACAGCATTATAGGGTTGCACCGTGTCGCGAAGGCCGCCAACCTCACTGACCACGGGAAGCGTCCCATAGCGCATCGCCATCATCTGCGAGAGTCCGCAGGGCTCGAAGGCCGACGGCATCAAGAAGAGGTCGCAACCGGCATAGATCTGCTGGGCCAGTTCCAGATTGAAGGTGATATTGGCTGACACCTTATCCCTGAAGGTCTGCCCGAACCACCAGAAGTCATGCTCATAGGCCGGATATCCGGTTCCAAGAACGACAATCTGCAAGTCATGCTGGAGGAGGTTGTTCATCTCACTGACCACGAGACCAAATCCCTTCTGGTCTGTCAGTCGAGACACAATTCCGATCAAGGGCACATCCGGCCGAACCGGAAGCCCGGTCCGCTTCTGCAGTTCCGCCTTGTCAAGCGCCTTGCCCGACAGGTCATCGACAGAAAAATGATGGGGGATCATAGGATCTGTTCGGGGGTCGAAGAGGTCTGTATCGATTCCATTGACCAGGCCTGATAATTTCCCGGTTTCCATCCGCATGACCTGATCCAGTCCCTTGCCGAATTCGGGCCTCTGGATTTCCTGGGCATAAGACGGAGACACCGTTGTAACCCGGTCCGAGTAGAGAATCCCTGCCTTCATCCAGTTCAGGCAGTTATTCCAGCGCAGGACTCCATCCTCATAGCGCCGGTAACCGACGCCGAAGAGTTCTGACAGCATCCCGCTGTCGAACTGCCCCTGAAATTCGAGATTGTGGATGGTCAGAACCGTCCGGATCCCCTGATAGGCCTGAATCCAGTGGTATTTCTCCTTGAGCAGGAAGGGGATCATAGCCGTGTGATAGTCATGGACATGTAGGACGTCGGGAATGAATCCGACCTTTTCCATGAGCTCGATGGCCGCCAGCTGGAAGAAGGCGAAACGCTCCCCGTCATCTCCCTCTCCATAGATCCTCCCCCGGAAGAAATACTGCTGGTTGTCCAGGAAGTAGTAGGTCACTCCATCCCGAACCAGCTTGCGGATCCCGACATACTGATGGCGCCAGCCGACATCCGTGTAGTAGTAGCCCACATATTCAACCCGGTCCCAGAACTTGGCATCAATCAGATCATAATAGGGAAGGACAACGACAACCTCATGGCCCTTTTTGGCCACTGACTTCGGGAGGGCCCCGATGACGTCGCCCAGGCCGCCCGCCTTGGCATAGGGAGCTCCCTCTGCCGCTACGTACATTATTTTCATTGAATGATATCTCCCGTGATTTCCTGTCCCTTGCCGATAACCAGCAGATGATCCTCGCTTCCGCGAAGGGTTACTCCCTCCGGGACATCGACATTCTTATCGATAATCGCGTACTCAATCGTCGCGTTTTGATAAATCCGCACTTTGGGGGAGATGACGGACCACTTGATGGTCGCACCCTCATCAACCAGGCAGTTACGTCCGACAACCGAGTGCTCCACCGCCCCCTTGATAATTGACCCTGAGGCGAACTGGGAATTTCTGATTTTCGAGTCTACATCAAAATAGGTTGCCTCCTCATTCTTTACCTTGGTATAAATCTTCTGGTCGCCATAGAAGAGGGCGTAGAATTTCTGTGGATCCAGCATATCCATATTGGCCTCGTAATAATCCTCGACCGAGTTGATATTGGCCAGATAGCCGGAGTGCTCGAAGGCCAGGGCCTGCGACTCCACCAGGAGGTCCCGAAGGACGAAGCAAATCTTGCGGAGCTTCTCCTTCCCCGCCTCTTCTTCCAGTTTCTCAATGAGCCAGGGTGTATCAACCACATAGATGTCCGCATTCATGGGGCCGATCTCCTGGATGTCTTCCAGGCCCAGCTTCCCCACCACAGTGTCCGTATCATCGATCTGCAGGATCTCGTTGACCTCAGAAATCTGCCTTTTGGGCAGCTTCTTATAGACCACGGTCAATTTACCCCCGTTGGCTGTGTGGATATGGATCAGCTGCTCCAGATTAATGTTGCAGAGGATATCGAAGGGCATGTAGATGGTCTGATCTGACCCGGAGCACTTCAAATAGGTCAAAAGCTGATCATAGTATTCCCGGTCAGCCAGCTGATAGTCCTCCCTCTCCTCAAGAAAAGAGGGAAAGTAGTGGCTCAGGAGGGTGTTCAGACCCCAGACACGTCCGGACCGCACATGGTCGAAGACAGAGCGGACCTTATCCCCGCCAAAAATCGCGTATACGCTTCGAATGCCGGAGTTGGCGATGCTCGACAGCTGAAAGTCCATCAGGCGATACTTCCCGTCAAAGGGGAGCGTCGCTAAAGGCCGATTCTTCGTCAGACTGCCCATGTCCAGAGAACCGGCGCCGACATTACCCAATATTGCTGTATATTTATCAATCTTCATCCGGCACCCCCACTACTTCGTTATAGCCGACAACTGCCACTTCCTCGCTGCCATCGATCACGACATCCTGGCCAATGGTAGCGCCTTCACCGATGATCGCCCGCGTCACATGGGCGCCCATCTTGATTGTAACCCCGCTCATAATGAAGCTGTCCTTGATGACCGCCCCCTCTTCCACCTTGACATTGGTGGAGAGAATCGAGTGGTCTACCCTGCCGAAGACGAAGCAACCGTCCACGACAAGCGAGTTGTTCACCGTGGCCTCATCACTGATGAAGTTGGGCGGAGCAATCAGGTTCTTCGAGTAGATCTTCCAGGACCGGTCGCGGCTGTTTAAGGCGTTATCAATGGCGATGTACTCCATGTTGGCCTCCCAGAGAGACTCAATGGTGCCGACATCCTTCCAATAGCCTTTGAAATTATAGGTATAGACCGGCTCTCCGTGCTCCAGATAGGCCGGTATGACATTCTTTCCGAAGTCCGACATATCTACTTCATTCTTCTTGGCATTGATCAGCATCTGCTTCAGCTTCTTCCAGTCGAAAATATAGATGCCCATTGAGGCATGTCCGGACTTGGGATGCTCGGGCTTCTCCTCGAACTCGACAATCCGGTCATTGGCGTCCGTGTTCATGATTCCGAAGCGGCTTGCCTCCTCTAAAGGCACGTCAATTACCGCCACAGTCAGGCTGGCGTGATTATCCTTGTGCTGCCTGAGCATATCGTCATAGTCCATCTTGTAGATGTGGTCTCCGGAGAGAATCAGAACGTACTTGGGGTTGATGCTCTCAATATAGTCCATATTCTGATAGATGGCATGGCTGGTGCCCAGGAACCACCGGTTCCCCTCCTTGGCGGAATATGGCTGCAGAATCGTCACTCCCGTGTCAATCCCGTCCAGACCCCAGGAAGATCCGTTCCCGATATGACTGTTCAGGATCAGAGGCTGGTACTGGGTGATTACACCGACATTCATGATGCCTGAATTGGCGCAGTTGGACAAAGCGAAATCAATAATCCGATAGCGGCCGCCGAACTGAACCGCCGGTTTTGCGATGCTCTGCGTCAATTTCCCCAGACGCGTTCCCTGCCCTCCGGCAAGAATCAAAGCCAACATTTCATTTTTCATGGAAATCCACCCCTCCTTCACAACGGATATCATGATATCGATAAAGACGCCTTACTCTCGGAATCCGTCTTAGTTTCTCACGCGTCTCTTCAATCTCCAGACACTGGCTCCGAGGGCCGGCAAGGTGAAGCTGAGCGTATTGGTGTAATCTTTCCAGCTGCCCTCCTGCGTCTGGGTATTCTGATTGTGTTCCTTCCAGACGCCTCCGAATTCCTCCAGCTCCGTATTGATCACTTCCTCATACAGGCCCGCGACCGGAACGCCGATTGTGAAGTTCTGCCGCTCAACCGGTGCCATGTTGAAGACACAGATTAAGAAGTCTCCCTTATCCCCCTTTCGGATGAAGGAGAGCACGCTCTCCGCCCGGTTGTCCGCGTCAATCACCTCCAGGCCGTCGTAGGAGTCATCAATCTGCCAGAGCGCCTTGTGATCCTTATAGAAGGCATTGAGTTCACTGGTAAAGTGCTGCATCCGCTGGTTCATGTAGTCATCCAGATTGCCCCACTCCAGTTGGTAGTCGTACTTCCACTCCAGGAACTGACCGAATTCAGAACCCATAAAGAGGAGCTTCTTGCCCGGATGGCAGATCTGATAGGTGAGAAGGTTCCTGAGACCGGCGAACTGGTTGTAGCGGTCTCCCCACATCTTGTGCATCAGGCTCTTCTTCCCGTGGACCACCTCGTCATGGGAGAAGGGCAGGATGAAGTTCTCGTTGAAGACATACATGAAGCTGAATGTCACCAGGTTAAAATCATACTGGCGATAGATGGGATCTTCCTCGTAGAACTTGAGGATGTCGTTCATCCAGCCCATATTCCACTTGAAGTCGAAGTCGAGGCCGCCCTCGTCGAAGGGTCTTGTGATGGGCGTGGCCGCCGTTGACTCCTCGGCGATCATCATGACATCCGGATGATAGAACTTGACCACCCCGTTCAGGCGCTGCAGGAAATTGTAGCCCTCGATATTCCGGTTGCCGCCCTCCTGGTTGGGCGTCCAAGGGCCATCGTCATAATCCAGATAGAGCATATTGGACACCGCATCCACCCGAATTCCGTCCAGATGATACTCCTCCAGCCAGAAGAGGGCGCTTGAGAGGAGGAAGGACTGGACCTGGTTCTTGCCCAGGTCGAAATTCAAGGCTCCCCACCGATAGTTGTGGGCCCTGTTATGGTCCTGGTACTCGAAGGTCGGCGTCCCGTCGAAATAGGCAAGCGCGTCATCATTCTGCGTGAAATGGCCGGGCACCCAGTCTACCAGAACACCGATATTGTTCTGATGGCAGGCCTCAACGAAATCCTGGAAGTCCTCCGGGGTCCCGTAGGTGTGCTCCAGGGCGAAATAACCCATGAGCTGGTAGCCCCAGCTCATGTCCAGGGGATGGGCCATGAGGGGCAAAAACTCCACATGGGTGTAGTGCATCTTCAGCAGATAGGGAATCAGCTGATCCTTCAACTCCTTGAAGGTGCAGGGGGTTCCGTCCTCCTTGTACTTCCAGGACGACGCGTGGACCTCATAGATGTTGACCGGACGCTTCTTAAAACCAAAGCGCTTGCGCCGTCCCATCCAGGGAGCGTCCCTCCACTTCCTCTTCTGCATGGTGTGCACGATGACTCCCGTCCCGGGTCTGGCCTCAAAATAGTTGGCGAAGGGGTCGATCTTCTCTACCACCTGGCCTCCCTGTCTCTTGACAAGATACTTGTAGACCTGTCCCTCCTGGGGAAGATCCGTGGAGAGCTCCCAGACGCCGATGTGGTTCTTTACCATATCCAAGGGATTTTGGAACCAATCTGTGAAATCTCCGATGACCTGGACGTGCTCAGCGTGCGGCGCCCAAACGCGAAATACGTAAGTTCCCTCCTGATTTTCATCCCGGTGCAGTCCCAGGTAGTCCTGCAGGTGAAAGTTCTCACCCAGCCCAAATGTGTACATAGACTCTTCCAAATTCATACGATCACCTCTCCTACTCATACAACTATGCAATCGTTTTTTCTATTATATCACTTCTCTATGTTTGTCAGAAAGTTCTAAATTTTTGTTTAGAGTATTGCGTTAATATATTTAATATGGCATAATTATATGATCGGCGCATTTTTAGAGGGTCTCACCTCTTCCCGGATCAATCCGCAAAACCCCCGCAAGTCCCTGCATTTGCCTGGACTTGCGGGGGTTTTCAATTGATCTGAAAAAGACATGAGACCGGCCGATTCCGCAGGCCTCATCGGGGGATCTCTCAGGAGATCTCCAGGCTCTTCTTGCTGCTGTCAAAATAATAGTGCTTCTTGTCGGCTCCCAGACTCTTCAGCTCTATGATCCCGGACCCCTCCTGGCAGGACTCGACCTCAATATGGTTTCCAATCTCCTCATAGCTCCTGCAGCTGAATTCCCCTGCCGTCTTCTTGAGCTGAATCAGGTCCCGGATTGCCGCAACCAAATCCGCCTTACGGGTGACCCGGTCCCAGTCGATGCTGTTGACGGCATCCGGGGCATTGTAGCTGTTGCTGGCCCGGGCATAGTCCCCATCCGTATAGGTCCCGTTCGGTCCGGTCGCGACCAACTTGCTGCGCTGGAACTCCTGCCCCAGCTGCATGAAGCAGATCCCCTGCATGAGAAGGTTGAGCGCGTTGGCAAAATAGACCCTCTTCTTGCGTTCTTCCTCGGAGTCCTCCGGATGCAGTATGGTCAAGAGGTCATTCAGATTGTAGTTATCATGGGCCTCGATATAGTTTAAGACCTGATTCGGAGCCACATAGGCCACATAGCCAAGGCTTCCGAGAAGCGCCGCGGCGACTCTGCCCTCATGCCCCTGGCCCGAGACATAACCCTTCTTGATCTGCCCGTATACTTCCGCCCCCTTGACAGCGTCCCTCTCATCATCATTGAAGAAGGCGATCCGGGGCATGAAGTGGGCATTCGCCTTCATGGCCTTGTACTGGCTCGGCAGGCCCCGGCCCATATCCCATCCCTCCCCGTAGAGAAGAATGCGGGGATCGATCCGGTCCAGGGCTGACCGGATGGCGTTCATTGTGTCGACGTCATGGAGGCCCATGAGGTCCAGCCGGAATCCGTCCAGGCCGAACTCCTCAGCCCAATATGTGATGGAGTCCAGCATATACTTGCGGTACATCTCCTTCTCACTGGCAGTCTCATTGCCGCAGCCCGATCCGTCCTGGAAAGACCCGTCGTAATTCATGCGATAGTAGTAATCCGGCACCGCCAGCTGGAAGGGAGAGCTGTAAGGCGAATAGGTGTGGTTGTAGACCACATCCATAATTACCCCGATTCCCGCCTCGTGATAGGCCTGAATCATCCGCTTGAACTCCAGAATCGGAGCCAGGGGATCCTCCTGGTCCAGGGCGAACTGTCTGTCCGGGACATTGTAGTTCTCCGGATCATAGCCCCAGTTGTACTGGATCTTCCCCTCCTTGTCGTAGGTCTTGTGGTGGTCGAAGACCGGCTGCAGCTGGACATAGGAATAGCCCATTTGCTTGATATAATCAAAGCAGCTTGCATCGCCGAAGCGGTTTTTCGTCCCGGACATGCAGGCCGCCGGGAAGGTTCCCCGCAGATCTTCCGCAAGTCCGGACGTGGCGGACTTGGTAAAATCTCTCAGGTGGAGCTCCGCGATCACCGCCGCGCAGGGGTTTTTCACCCGCCAGCCGGCGGCCGCCCCATGTCGGACCGCAAAGTCCTCCGGGACCAGTTCCTCCGGGGCCGCAATCAGGCTTCTCTGGTTGTCAAGGCTCAGGGCGATGCTATAGGGGTCCCGGGTCTCCTGGTAGAAATTCTCCTCGTGATAGACCCGGTAGAGATAGGAGGCCCCTGCCAGATCTCCCTTAACGGTCACAGACCAGACCCCCCGGGTATTTCTCTTGTGATTGGCAAAATGTGTCTCCCCTCCCCGCTTCATATCGAGGACACGGACCCGCCGATCCCCCTTTGGGTACAGGAGAACCTGGACCTTATGGGCCATGGGAGACCAGAGGCGAAATTCCGTCTCGGTCCTCCCGTACCGGTATCCAAGCCAGCCCTGGAATCCCCATCTGCGGTCGAAGTCCTGGGTGTGAACCGCCATGTCGAAGGCGGTCTGATTGGGTTCTTTCAGATAGGGGCTGGTCATAGCCGCCTGCTTGGAGTAGTAGACCTGCCCATCCCCCTCGATCAGCCAGATCTCATTGGGGGCATCCCCCAGAAATCGCCTTACCTTATAATCCTTGGTCTGCTTGGACCAGTCATCGGTCTTGACCAGGAGATTGACCGAAGTCAGAAAACGACTGGAGGGGTAATTGATGCTTCCAAGGAGGCCGAAATCATCCCTCCCCGAGAACTTCTCTTCTTTTCCCCAGTAGCCGTCAAGCCACTTCCACATATTGCAATGACTGTAGTTTCCATCCTTACTGTGAAAGTGTACGCGCAGTTGGTTATCCATTCTCTCTCTCTTTCAAACGCTTCTTCCTTAACAACTCCATTTGTCTTATGAGGGACCGGTCTCATCTTCTGCCCATCTCCTTCGACTTCTTCACGGCTGCCAGTATACCATCCATGACCAGGCCACGGAAGCCGCCTTCTTCCAGCACCCTGAGACCGGCGATGGTGGTTCCCGCAGGCGAGGTCACCTGGTCCTTGAGCTGGCCGGGCGTAAGACCTGTCTCAAGGACCATCTTCGCGGACCCTAAGACTGCCTGGGCGGCGAATCGATAGGCCTGTGACCGGGGGAGACCGGCCGCAAGTCCCGCATCCGCCATAGCCTCTATCATCATGTAGACATAGGCCGGGGAAGAGCCGCAGAGACCGGTCACCGCATCCATCAGAGCCTCGGGCACCCATTCGGCCCTGCCCAGGCTCTCAAAGATCTCTAGGACCAGGTCCCTGTCCTCTTGCGGCACCGTGTCGCTGGCGGTCAGCGCGGACATCGCCTCTCCAACCATGGCCGGCGTGTTGGGCATGACCCGAATCAGCCTGACCGGGCGGCCGAACGCCGCCTGCAGGGCCGCAAGAGATTTGCCGGCAGCAAGGCTGATCAGCAGGGTATCCTCTGCCAGCACATCCCGAATTTCCTCGATAAGCCCCTCCAGGATGTGGGGCTTTACCGCCAGGACAAGGATCCTCCCGAAGGCCGCCGCCTCCCGGTTGTCCCCTGTGGCCCTCACGCCGAAGTCAGCGGCGAGCCGGTCCCGGTTCCTTGCACTCGGAGCCGAGACCATGACCCGGTCTCCGGTGACAAGCCCCCCCTGCCGTATTCCCTGCAGGATGGCAGATGCCATATGGCCTGCCCCGATAAAAGTGATCTTCTCGATTTGCATAGGCGCTCCCTCTTTAATCCTCCGCCTGCTCGTGGATCTTATCCATCCAGGCCTTCATCTGCCTCTCATAGCCCTGGTCTGAGATCTCATAGAAGGTCTCACCCAGAAGCGAATCCGGCAGATACTGTTGTCTGACATAGTGGTTGGGCCAGTCATGCGCATACTTGTAGCCGATCCCATGGCCAAGCTTGGCACTCCCCCCGTAGTGGGCGTCCCGCAAGTGACCGGGCACGGTCTCCGTCATGCTCGCCCCGACCGTCTTCATGGCCTTCATAATCGCATTCACTGCGGAATTGGACTTGGGCGCGCAGGCCACATAGGCTGCTGCCTGGGCCAGAATGATCTGACTCTCCGGCATGCCGATCCGCTCCACTGCCTGGGCTGCGCTGTTGGCAACAATCAGGGCCATGGGATCTGCATTGCCCACATCCTCCGCGGCGCAGATACAGATCCGCCTGGCAACAAACTTGACGTCTTCTCCGGCATAGAGCATACGGGCCAGATAGTAGACCGCCGCATCCGGATCACTGCCCCGCATCGACTTGATGAAGGCAGAGATCGTATCATAATGGCCGTCCCCCTTCTTGTCATACTTGACCACCCTCCGCTGGATGCACTCACCGGCCACCTCGAGGCTGATGTGGATCCGGCCGTCCTCAGACCGGGGCGTGGTCAGGATCCCAAGTTCGATCGCCGTGAGGGCGTTTCTGGCGTCACCGTTGGCCATATCGGCCAGAAAATCCAGGGCGTCCTCATCGACAAGCGCCTGATAACTCCCCATCCCCTTCTCGCAATCGCTGACCGCGCGCAGCAGAAGCTCACGGATATTTTCCCTGGAGAGAGGCTTCAGCTCAAATACAATCGACCGGGAGAGGAGGGCCCCGTTGACCTCAAAGTAGGGATTCTCTGTCGTGGCCCCGATCAGAATAATGGTCCCGTCTTCCACATAGGGAAGCAAATAGTCCTGCTGCCCCTTGTTGAAGCGGTGAATCTCATCGATGAAGAGAATGGTCTTCCTGCCGTACATGCCCAGGACATCCTTTGCCGCCTGAACCGCCTCCTGCATGTCCTTCTTCCCCGCTGTCGTAGCGTTGATCTGGTGAAAATCAGCCGAGGTCGTGTTGGCAATCACCCTGGCCAGGGTGGTCTTTCCTGTCCCCGGAGGGCCGTAGAAGATCACCGATGAGAGCTTGTCCGCCTTGATGGCCCGGTAGAGGAGTTTATCCCTGCCTATGATATGCTCCTGTCCAACCAGCTCATCCAGACTGGTCGGGCGCAGGCGGGAGGCCAGCGGGGCCTCATCTTCCCGGCTTCTGTCCCTTGCATAGTCAAATAAATCCATCTGGTCCTCTCATTCTCTGTCCTTTCTTCTTCTCGCCCGCATCTTCTGCTCGATCCTTCCGATCACATAGAAGCGGTAGACAAAGGCCGTAAAGAGGCCGGCCGTAAGCCAGGCCGCCGCATCACAGGCCGCTGCCAGTGAGTAGGAGCCGATTCTCATGGAGACAGCCGCCGGAATCACCCGGGCAAGCAGTTCCACCACTCCTCCCATCATGGGAAGGAGACCATACCCGCAGCCCTGCATGATATTGCGGAAGATGAAGATCATCCCCAGTGGAATATAGCAGGACATGGAGAAGTAGATATAGGGTCTTGCGAACCCCATCAGGCTCTCTGTATCTGTCCCGGGCGGGAAGAAGAGATGCATCAGGGGTGAGAGCAGGAGCAGGATCAGGACCGAGATCAGGGCCGCATAGACAACGTCCATCTGCATGGCCGCCTTGACGCCGGACCGGATCCGGTCCGAACGAGCTGCTCCGTAATTCTGCCCTCCGTAAGCGGCCATGGACTGGCCCAGGGCTGCGAACCCCTGGGTCAGCAGCGTTGACATCTTGCTGGCCGCCGTAAAGGCCGCCACCGCCGTCGGTCCGAAGGTGTTGACCGCCGTCTGCAGGACCATGGTCCCCGATGCGGTAATCCCGAACTGCAGAGCCATAGGGATCCCCACTCGGATCTGCCGGGCAGCCATTCCCCGGTCGATTCTCCAGAAATCCCGATAGGGGAGCAGGTCCGGCATCTTCCTTGCGATGTAGACGGCGGCGGCCAGAGCGGCGATCACCTGGGAGAGGACTGTGGCGTATGCCGCCCCCTCCGTCCCCATGCCAAGGCCCAGGATGAAGGCCAGGTCCAGAACGATATTGCAGGCCGCGCCGATCAGAAGAAAGAAGAGGGGCAGCTTGGAATTCCCGACCGCTGTCAGGAGAGCGGAGCCAAGGGTGTAGAGAACGATGCTGAAGAGGCCGAAGCAGATAACAATGATATAGCGGTAGGCGTCATCGAAGATCTCCTCCGGTGTATTCATCAATCGCAGGATCCGCCGCATAAAGATGGTAGAGAGGGCAGTCAGAATCAGGATCACTCCAAAGCTCAGCATGAGGGCATTGGAGGCCGACCGTCTGGTTCCCTTCGGGTCCATGGCGCCGAAGCGCTGCGCCGTCAGAACGGTAAAGCCGGTGGTCAGGCCGATTGCCAGGCCCTGAACCAGGAAGACAATGGTTCCGGTGGAACCGACGGCCGCCAGGGCATTCTGGCCGAGAGCGCGCCCGACAATGATCGTGTCCACCAGATTGTAGAGCTGCATGAACAGATTGCCCAGAAAGAGGGGCAGGGTGAAGCGGAGAATAACCGTCAGGGGCTTCCCCTCTGTCAAGTGTACGCTCTTCATTACAATCCTTTCCGGCGTCTGCCCGAGCTTCGAGAACGATCTCCCGACCGCCGCCGGCGTCCGGTTAAATCATTTCTCCTTAGCGGCGAAGAGGGTACCCACCCTCTTCGCGTCCACGATATCATAGAGGACCTCCGGGTTGGCTCCGTTGGTCACCAAAGTATCAATTCCGTTGGCCGTAGCCAGTTCTGCCGCCTTGAGCTTGGTCCTCATTCCCCCGGTTCCCCGCCGGCTTCCCGCGCCGCCTGCCAGGGCATAGGTCTCATCGGTGATCTCCTCTATGCGGGAAATCAGCCTGGCATTGGGATAGAGCCTGGGATCCGCATCATAGAATCCGTCAATATCGGACAGAATCACCAGGAGGTCCGCCCGGCAGAGAACGGATACGACGGCGGACAGCATGTCGTTATCCCCGAAGAGCTTGTCCTCGGACTCAATCTCCGTGTAGGACACGGAGTCATTCTCATTGACGATGGGGATGATCCCCTGCTCCAGGAGTGCGAAGAAGGTATTGGCCAGATTCTCCTTCTTGACCTCCTGCTTGATATCCTCAGCGTTTAAGAGGATCTGCGCGACAATCTTGTTGTACTCCCCAAAGAACTTGTCGTAGAGGAACATATTCTCGCACTGGCCCACGGCGGCAGCCGCCTGCTTCATGCGCATCTGCGTCGGCTTTTGGGCCAGCCGCATCTTGTTGGTCCCTACGGCGATAGCTCCGGAGGATACCAGGAGGACCTCATGCCCCATATTCTGAATGTCCGACAGGACCCTGGCCAGATGGTCCAGCGTCCGCAGATTGCTCTTTCCATGCTCATTGGTCAAGGTCGATGTTCCGACCTTGACTACAATGCGTTTTCTCTGAATCCCCATGTCTGCTCCTCTTCAGCCATATGCCCTGCTCTCGCATAAGAGTTCATCTATTATAGACTACTTACGCTTCCCGTGACATAGTTCCGCACAAGTCTTTTCCGACCGGGATTTCAGGGGAGAAGAAGGCGGCCAAGACCGTATAAGAGCATCAGGTGTCCGGGATAGAAGACATAGAAGAACCACTTGTGGAAGGGCTTCCTGCTGCCGGCCTGTCCGTTATAGGTATAGCGGAGCAGGAAAAGAGGCAGGAAAATACCGAGCAGGTATACTTCTGTCCGGATCTCGGCCCCTGCCATGAATTCAGAGAAACCAATCAGGAAGGTGTAGATTATGGTTATCCCGAAATAGGCCCTCCACATGCGGGTCTTGTCCCGATAGTTGCGGACAAGCATCAGGGGGACAATCACCCCATAGGCCGACCAGTCCCCCCAGATACTTAAGAGGATGCAGGCCAGGACTGCCAGCCGCCTGAAAGTCGGTGCAAGATTTGCCCTCTGGTCGAAATAGCAGGCCATCAGTCCCAGGAAGAGGGTATATATGATTCCGAAATTCGTCCCGAGAGAACTTCGGATGTCGAAGCAGAGGATAAAGGGAATCCAGGACACCAGGGCAAAGATCCCCATGCGGATCAGGTATTTCTTCAGGTCCCGCGTGTGCATGAATCCCTCGGCGACAAAAAAGGCCATGGCCGGCCCGGTCAATCGTCCGATGAAGTGCATGACCTGCCCCGCCGGGCTGGCGGTTGGGATGAACTTCCAGGCTACATGGTCGATGACCATGGCAATAATAACCAGGTACTTGATTTGATTTCGATTCAGAGAAAGTGTCTTCATGGGAGGTATTCTCCCATATGCACTGCCCATAAAGCAAGGAGATCTCATCTTGCCTCCAATAAAAAACACCCCTCCCTCTTCCCGCGTGCGATGGCACGGGCAAGAATGGGGAAGGGTGTTTTCTGTTTTGTCCTTCTCTGACCTAAGAGACTTCTCGAAAGCTTACTGCTTCCTTGCGGACAGACCGGAGTCGTCAGCAGAGATCACGATGCTATCTCCCATACTGATGTCTCCCTTTAAGATGATGCGGGCAACCAGGGTCTCAACAGACTTCTGAATATAGCGCTTCAGGGGGCGGGCCCCATAGGCCGGCTCATAGCCATGATCAATGATATATTCCCTGGCCTCATCCGTCAGGACAACCTTGATCTGCCGGTCCTCCATGCGGGCATTGAGTTCCTTCATCTGCAGGTC
This sequence comes from Shuttleworthella sp., assembly GCF_057251025.1. Taxonomy (NCBI): domain Bacteria; kingdom Bacillati; phylum Bacillota; class Clostridia; order Lachnospirales; family Lachnospiraceae; genus Shuttleworthella; species Shuttleworthella sp. The sequence goes on along the minus strand of NZ_DBHIDN010000010.1, from coordinate 30,960 downwards.
TACAATCCTGCCGATATTGGACTTGGTAAGAGGCTTGAACATAATGATCTCATCGAGACGGTTGATAAACTCCGGCCTGAAATGGATCTTGACCTGGTTCATAACCTGTTCTTCCGCCTCGGGTCCGATCTCGCCTGACTCGTCAATGCCGTCCAACAGATAATCGCTCCCCAGATTGGAGGTCATAATGATAATGGTGTTCTTGAAATCCACCGTTCTGCCCTGAGAATCCGTGATCCGGCCGTCATCCAGAACCTGCAGAAGAATATTGAAGACATCCGGGTGCGCCTTCTCCACCTCATCGAAGAGGACGACCGAGTAGGGCTTGCGGCGGACCGCCTCGGTCAGCTGACCGCCCTCGTCATAGCCCACATATCCCGGAGGGGCCCCGATCAGGCGAGACACGGAATATTTCTCCATGTACTCACTCATATCAAGACGGACGATATTCTTCTCATCATCGAAGAGGTTGGCGGCCAGGGTCTTGGCCAATTCCGTCTTGCCGACGCCGGTGGGCCCCAGGAAGAGGAAGGAGCCGATGGGTCTGGACGGGTCCTTGATCCCGGCCCGGCTGCGGATGATGGCCTCAGTGACCAGTTGGACCGCTGTATCCTGTCCAACCACCCGCTTATGGAGCTCTTCATCCAGATGCAGGGTCTTATTCCGCTCGCTCTCTCCCAGCTTGGACACGGGAATACCGGTCCAACGCGAGACAATCCGGGCGATCTCATCCTCGGTCACCGCCTCATGGACCATACTCATGTCCTTGTCCTCAATTCCGGCCTCCTCCTGTTTCAGGGATGCCTCCAGCTTAGGCAGCTTTCCATACTGCAGCTCTGCGGCCTTGGACAAGTCATAGGACTGCTTGGCCCGTTCAATCTCCTTCTTGGTCTCCTCAATCTCCTCCCGGAGGGCAGAGACCTTGCCGACAGCGCTCTTCTCGTTCTCCCACTGGGCCTTCCTGCTGTTGAGCTCTTCCTTTAAGTCTGCCAGTTCACGAGTCAGCTTCTCAAGCCGTTCCCTGGAGAGGGCATCCGTCTCCTTCTTCAGAGCTTCCTCTTCAATCTGCATCTGCATCACCTTGCGGTTGATCTCGTCCAGGTCTTCCGGCATGGAATCCATCTCTGTCCGAATCGAGGCGCAGGCCTCATCGACCAGGTCAATGGCCTTGTCCGGCAGGAACCGATCCGTAATATAGCGATTGGACAGGGTTGCCGCAGCGACCAGGGCCGCATCCTGGATCTTGACATGGTGGAAGACTTCATAGCGCTCCTTGAGTCCGCGGAGGATCGAGACCGTGTCTTCCACGGTCGGCTCATCCACCATAACCGGCTGGAAACGCCTTGCCAGGGCCTGATCCTTCTCAATATATTCCCGGTACTCGTCCAGAGTCGTAGCTCCGATACAGTGGAGCTCGCCCCTGGCCAGCATGGGCTTTAACATATTCCCGGCATCCAGGGCTCCGTCCGCCTTGCCTGCTCCCACAATGGTGTGGAGCTCATCAATGAACATCAGGATCTGTCCGTCCGACTTCTTGACGGAATCGAGGACTGCCTTGAGCCGCTCCTCAAATTCTCCCCGATACTTGGCTCCGGCCACTAAGGCTCCCATATCCAGGGCGAAGACCTTCTTATCCTTCAGGGTGTCCGGGACATCGCCTCTGGCAATACGCTGGGCCAAGCCCTCCACAACGGCGGTCTTTCCGACGCCCGGGTCCCCGATCAGGACAGGGTTGTTCTTGGACTTGCGGGAGAGGATCCGGATGACATTCCGAATCTCCTCGTCTCTTCCGATGATGGGGTCCGCTTTCTGGTCTCTGGCCCTGGCCACCATCTCGTGGCCGTATTTCTCCAGGGCCTCATAGGTATCCTCCGGATTGTCACTGGTGACCCGCACATTGCCCCGCACCTGCGAGAGAGCCGCAAGAAAACGCTCTCTGCTAAGGCCGTACTCCCGGATCAGGTCCTTCATACCCTTGCTTGCGAATCTGAGCATGGACAGGAAGAGATGCTCCACGGAGACATACTCATCTCCCATGGCCTTCGCCTCATCCTCCGCATGGGTCAAGGCATCATTGAGCGTCTGAGAGAAATAGCGCTGTCCCGCGCCTGAGACCTTGGGCAGGGCATTCAGCTTCGAGATGGCATTCTCGGTAAAATGCCCGCAATTGATATCCATCTTCTCGAGGAGCTTTGGAATCAGTCCGTCCTCCTGCTGCAGGAGGGCGACCAGGAGATGCTCGTCGTCAATGGTCTGGTTGCCGTAATCCGCCGCCAGCTTCTCCGTGTTCTGTACTGCCTCAATGGACTTCTGGGTGAATTTCTGAATATTCATAAAGTCACCTCCTTTTCTTACTTGTTTCATATTGTGGATGGGATTCTCAGATCCCTCTCCACGGCACAAGTATGTTATAACACTAAAATTAGCACTCGTCAATATCGAGTGCTAATAATTTTAGCTAATTTATGTTTTTATTTCAGGTACTCCATCTTCCGCTCCACCTGGATCTGCGGATCCACCCGGCGCTCGAATTCTTCCGGGCAGGAGCTGTCTCCGGCGACACTCCCGTAGTGGGTCGGGATGGCAATGCCGGGGGCAATCGCATTCACAAGCTCCGCCGCCTGTCCGGCGTCACAGGTGTAAGTTCCTCCGCAGGGAACAAGAGCAATATCACAGACTACGGCCCTGGCCTCCGGAACCGGATCGGTATCTCCCGCCACATAGATCTTCTGCTTGTGATCATCAATCAGATAGCCCAGCCAGTCCTTGTCCCTGGGGTGAAAATCCTTATCTGTATTGTAGGCCCGGATGCCGGTAATTCGTATTCCCTCCCAGTCCATCGCTTGGTCCGGCTCCAGGTAGTGATCCTTCCCCCGCAGGTCTTCGCGCTCTTTTGTGATTCTCCCCTCCATGCTCTTGGGGAAGACGTACTCTGTCTCCTCCTTGGCGAGCTTAGCCATGTCCTCCGGGGAATAGTGATCGCTGTGCTCATGTGTCAGCAGGATCAGGTCCGCGTCGTGAGCCTCCTCCCTCAGCTGATAGGGGTCCAGATAGAGAACCTTTCCGCGGGCCTCAATCCGCACCGCCGCATGCGTGATCAGGCGGACCTGAGAAGTATCCGGAAGATCTCCCGCAAAGCCCATCTCCTCCAGAAGGCGCCCCGCCTCCTCTCTGGCCTCCTCAGCCACGAAGACTCCCACGGGATGATAGTCGCCGGATCCCAGGTAGAGCCCCATCAGCTGGTTGATCCCATCCTGGTGTTTGTAGGCCAAGATCCCCTGGCTCTCTAAGGCCGCAATTGCCCGGTCCGCATCGAACTCATTCATAAGGGTGAGAACGCAGACACCGCTTCCGTCCTCCGTATGCTCTCTTCCGAAAATGCCCATCTCTCTTGCCTCTTCCTTCTGAAATATGTGTCCTCTTCAAGGGGGATCCCGCAATCAGCGGTCACAACCATCTCTCCTACAGACTGCTGCCGGCATCCCTCAATCAATGAAAGAGGGAGAAATAGAGAATCACTGCCAGCCCCAGCCCGATCCGGTAGATACCGAAGGGTTTGAAGTCATGCTTGCGGATGTAGTCCATCAGGAAGCGGATAATGACGACTGACACGAAGAAGGCGACCAGCATTCCCGTAAGCAAAATAGCTACTTCCATCCCGCTGAAATATCCGCCCCTCGCGAAGAACTTGATGATCTTCAGAAGGCTTGCCCCCAGCATCACCGGGATTGCAAGGATGAAGGTAAACTCCGCGGCAATCTTCCTGGAAACACCGATGGAAAGGCCGCCGATGATGGTGGCTCCGGACCTGGATGTCCCGGGAAAGACCGCTGCCAGAAGCTGAAAGAGGCCGATGATCAAGGCGTCTTTCATGGTCAGGTCCTCAAGGCTTGTCACCCGGGCCTCTCTCCCGGCATTTCTCCTCTCAAGAAAGAGGAAGACAAGACCGATCAAAATCAGCATGCCGGCGACCACCCACCAGTTGTAGAGGTGTTCATCCAGCCAGTCATCCAGGGCAAGGCCCACAACAGCCGCCGGAATGCAGGCCGCGATCGTCTTAATCCAGAGGCTTATGGTCTTTCGGCTGACATAATGTTCTCCCGTCTTTTGGGATTTTCGGACCGGCCAGATTGTCTTCCAGTAGAGAAGGATTACTGCCAGAATCGCGCCGAACTGAATCACGACCAGAAACATCTTCCAGAATTCACCGGAGACGTCTAATTTGATGAATTCATTCAGAAGGATCATGTGGCCGGTAGAGGATACCGGAAGCCACTCGGTCACGCCCTCGACCAGGCCAAAGAGGATGGCCTTTAAGATATTGAACATACGCTTCTCCTATTCATGTGCTTTATTTACTTTGCTCTTTGCCCTGCCCGGACCCGGAGCACATGTCTTTGCGCTCCCGATAGCGCCTGAGCCGGACCAGGATGGATTCCCGATAGACGAAATCAGAGATCGCCGCAAAAGGAATGGCCAGGAGGATACCGATCACGCCGAAGGCCTTGCCTCCCACAATGATACAGATCAGAATCCAGATACCCGCCACACCCAGGGTATTGCCAAAGAGCCGGGGCTTGATCACATAGCCGTCAATGGTCTGGAGGACAATGGTAAAGAGCAGAAACCAAAGGGCCTGCCAGGGGTTGATCAGGACCAGGATCAAAGATCCGATGGCCCCGCCCAGAATCGGTCCGAAGGTCGGGGCCAGATTGGTCACACCGACGACGACCGACAGGAGAATGGCATAGGGCATTTGCATAATCATCATGAAGATGAAATTGGCCGTCGCGACGATCAGGCCGTCTAAAATCGTGCCACCGATGTAGCGGACCAGGATTCGGTCTGACCTCCTGGCGAAATCACTCAATTCCCGATAGCGGTTCGGACTCAGGAGCAGACTCATCAGCTGGCGGAGCCCCCTCATCCACCGGTCCTGGTCCATCAGGAAATAAATAGCCATGATGATGCCGATCACCCAGTCAAAGAGTCCGACACTGAAATTGGTGACAAAGTGCAAAAACTGGCTGGGCTGACTGGGCAGGAGACCGGCCAGGCCGTCCAGACCCTCTTTAATGATCCCGGACAAGTCACTTAGGTCGCGCCCATTTTGCTTTAAGGCGTCCACTGCAAGGGTAATCAGATTCTGCAGACTGGTGATGTAATCCCCGGCATTCTGAAGAAAACGGAGTATCGACCCTACCAGTTGCGGGATCAGGGCGATCATCAGAAGCACAATCAGAAGCAGGACCACAAGCACCGTCGCTGTCACGGAGAATACATGGCGGACCTTTGGGCGAAAGCGCTTGATCTTCGAGAAGATTGTCTGCTCGAAGAAGTTGACCAGAGGATGAAGGACATAGGCGATCACGAGTCCCAGTAGCACCGGTCGCATAACTGTGGCGACTGAGCTGATTGACTTTGCTATCACATTGATGTGGGACAAGATCAGATAGAAGAGGATCGCCGCCCCCAGGCCGAGGGCGATCTGGGCCCAGAGTTCTTTGTGAAAGTTTTTACTGAATTTCATCTCTCAACCGTCCTGTTTCGGGCCTCAGCATAAACTGAATCACTCTGAGGTTCCCCTTGAATAAACGATAGTAAGTCGTACCCTTCTCTTCATCGAAGTTCTTCACGAACTCCTGGTGGAGATCTGCCAGATGCCCCGCCTCGGCCCGGCGCAGGATCTTGCAGATCTGGGGCCGGTCGGCCTGCGGCAGCCGATTCATGCGCAGGAAGACATCCACATAATTTCTAAGTCGGCCGTTGACATTGGTCAGATAGGCCCGCCTGGCCTCTTCTTTCCAGCCGGCCTGTGCATCTAACTGTTCAAAGACCTGATTGCCCAGGTCAACGCCCAGCAAGTGGTTCAAGCTCTGGCGAAAATCCGCCTCCCGAGAAACGCGAACGGACTTGGCCAGAATCCTGGCCGCCTGCAGGTCCACCTCTTTGACCTGTTTGGCCCCTTCTGCCGGCCGATCTTCTCTTCCCCGGACGCCGGTCTTTTCCGTCTTCTTAGGTCTTGCCGTCTGCCCCTGGCGGGACTCCTCCCTTCTCTCGGGTCTTGCCGCCTGCCCCTGGCGGGACTCCCCTCTTCTCTCGGGTCTTGCCGCCTGTCCCTGACGGGACTCCTCTCTTCTCTCGGGTCTTGCCGCCTGCCCCTGGCCGGTCACCCTCTTGAATATCTTGAGAACGACACTCTCCTTGCTGTCAGGCCTCGGATCCGTCTGCTTCTCCAGCCGGGTCTGCACCGGTTGCCGCTGGATCTGTATTCCTCTCTCCTGCCAGAAATAGGAGACCGGGTCATATCCCTTGTCATTCGAAATAATGACATAGCGGCAACTCGGCCCGGATGCAGCCATGTAACCCAGATAAGAGACCAGCTGAAAATCGAGGGCATTCGTCCCCTTATGGCACCTGACGGCCTCAAACTCGCATCCCTTGGCCGCGAAGTCCGCCATTCTCTCCCAGGACAGCTTGGGGCTGTTTTCCGTGTAGAAGGCCACCACCTTGTCTCTTGGCTGGATTGCCGCAATCGCATCCACCCAGACCTCATTCACATTTTCCGTGTCGACCAGGTATATGGTCTGTGTTTTCATCAATCTCCGACTACCTCTCTGGAATCTGCTTAAATCACGTCCGAACATATAAATCGGCTCTATTTTAACACAAATTCCGCCCGCAAAATATGAAAAGGCCCTCCTTACCGCGGTCCGGTAAAGAGGGTCCTATCCCTTTCTCTGATCTGTGTCACTTCCTGCGGCGAACACAATGAATCAGGGCAAACAGGGCAAGCCCCAAGACAAGAAGGCAAAGGGCCATTCCCCCGGTCCAAACTGGCCGAGCCCTGAGAATCTGTGTCCTCTCCGATGCGTGCCCGGACTCCGACGGACGGCTTCTGCCGCTTCTTCCCTCCCCTGTCCCACCGGTCGCCTTGTCCCACCGGTTGCCGGACCGGCTTCCCTCTGTCCGACCTTTCACCTTCTCTTTCTCCCCTGCCTGATCCAAAAGCCCCTTTCGCATATTCCCCTGCCGGATCAAAATTCCCCGGCAGGTCTTCTGGCTTCGATTGCCTGCCCGATCCTCCGCCTCGATGCGGACCTCCCCATAGGTTCCCGCGGCAAGCTCCAGAATATAGCGATTTCCCTCCCGGCGAAGGGGAATCTCTCTCCCATCGGCCAGGCAGCGGACTTCCTTTAACTCCTGGTTATCCCGGACGATCACTTGTGTCCGATATGGATCTGCATCCACCCGGAGGCCGTCTTCCAGACCAGCGGCATAAATCATGGGGCCGGTCCGATCTAAGTGAAAGCGAAGCTTCTCTCCTCCCAGCCGGGACGTATTTCCCGTTAGGTCCTTGGTCCCAAGCAGGATCTCATAGAGGCCGTCTGTCTCAAACAGACTCTTGGGAAGTCGATAGGTGTGTCTCCAGAAATCACCTTCATCCCGGACAGACTCCATCTCATATTCCCCCGGCTGCAGCAGGCGGCTGATCCCATCCTGTCGCAGGATCAACCGGGGAAATCCGGCCGCCATCCCGTCGAGATTCTCCTCAATAAAGACAAGATCCGGAATCCGGCGCAGGGGTCTTGCCATAGGACCTGCAAGGGCTTCATTCGGGAGGAAGACCGATCCTCTTCGATTGACAAGGAAGGTCCGGCGCATCCGGCTTCGGTTTCCCGCCTTATCTCGGACTGCAAGCGCAATCGAGTAGATCCCGTCTTCTGAGAAAATATCCTCTGAGAAAATCAAGTCTCCCTCTCCGCTTCGTTTAACCATCCGGCTTAAGTCCCGCTCCTCCCCCCGGATCCGGTGGGTCAGACGCAGGGTCAGAGTCCCCGGATCCGGGTTGGCATCCCGCAGCCGGATCCGTCCGCTGACCGGTCCCCGATGGCGTCCCTCCGGCAATCCCTCCACCAGGAATCGTGGTTTACTCTGATCAATCAGGAACTTCTCCGAGGACAGGCGGCTCTCGTGTCCTGCCAGATCTCTCGCGGTCAGCTCCAGCTGATGCTCTCCATCCCGCTTGACCCGGACCCGACCGCGGATGGCCTGCCCCTCCCGCTCCCAATCGATCGGAATGATCTTCCCATCCAGAGTCACACTCACGCGCTTCTCATCGAGATTGGCATCCTCCGTCCGCAGTTGGAAGTCCACCGGGCCTGCGTAGATAGCCTTCTCCTCCTGCCCTGCCTCTATCTTGAGCCTCGGTCCGCAGCAGTCCAGTTCATACTCTGCCTCCCGCAAGAGCTTCTGTCCTGTGATCAGTTCGACCTCTGCCGAGAGGCGAACACAATCTTCCTCTTTTGCACCCGCAATCTCAATCTCAGTGCTTCCCCGATAGCTGCTTCCCTCCCGTGTCTCCTCCCTGTCAAAGCGCTCAAGGGTTCCCCTCTGAATCTCAGGCCCTTCCTCCGGCTTCGGCTCCTCTTCCGGCTTCGCCCCCTCTTCCGGCTTCGCCCCCTCTTGCGGCTTCGCCCCCTCTTCCGGCTCCTTCCTCTTCGGCAGAGACCGAAGGCTCCAGGAGAGCTTCTTTATGGGCAGGTTTTCGCTCGTGACATCAAGCTTCAGGCGAAATTTCTCCCCGTAGAGTTTCCGCCCGTCTTCGACCGAAACCGGGTCTGTATCCGGGGTCATCTGCAACTTCACCTGGCGGTTTAAAGCCTCCTCTTCCATCGGAGACGGAATCATGGGTCTTCCCAGAGAAAGCACCGCCATCAGTCCCAAAGCCAACATCTTCTTCATCCTTCCCCCCTCGCTTCTTCTTCCGCCATCTCAAGAATTTTCAGGCTGTCATTCTGTCTCCGGATCACATAGGGATTCTCGCTCTTCATAGACCGAATTTTCTCCGCCAGTTTCGCCAGCAGTGCTCCGTATTCCTCCCTTGAGACCCCGTCTTTCAGATAGGAGTCCCGCTCCAGGTAAAGGCTCTCTAAGACCTCCTGCCTCCCTCGAATCCGAATCAGATCGTTCTCCCCCTGATCCAGCTTGGCCTCATACTCCTGCAGGCGAAGGAAGTGTTCCCGATACAGACCCTTCTCCCTCCCCTCCCGCTGACGGGCCCAAGCTTCCCTGTGGAAGTCCAGGAGGGCCAGGTGCTCTTCTACTTCCCCGGCAATCTCCCGGTCTCTTCCCTCCTTTGCCTGTCCTCTCTCCTTCTGCTGTCCCCCCTGCTTGAATCTGCGCAGAGCCTCCCTGCTCCGCCTGAGCCACTCGCCGGCCGCCTGCATCCGCGCCCCCTGGCCGACTTGGTCCCCGGACGCATCCTGCCCATAGTAGTACCAGTAGAGTTTCCCCACCTGCAGACAGATTCCGGCATAAGTCAGAGGCGACTCCTCCGCCAGCTTCTCTGCCTCTTCACCGGCCAGAAGTCCAAGCAGCCTCCCCTCCTCCTCCAAAGAGAAAGTGAGGTCTTCCCTGTCCTCGCGAATCAATTCCGCAAGTCTTGTCCCTATCTCCTCTGTCCCCTTCGCCTCCCTGTCGGGTCTGCCCCAGGGCTTTCGGAGGAACACAGAGGTGCCCAGAAGCAGCAGGATCAGGATTCCCGGGGCAAGGAGCAGGCAAAGGTGCGCCGCGCGCCTTCCCTCCTCAGATGCCTCTTCCAGTCTCAGCAATTGACTTCTCACTTGCCAAGCCGTCTGAAAGCGGTCGCCCGGCTTCTTCCTACAGCAGCCCGCAATCACTCGCTCCAGGCCGTCTCTCTCCCTCCTCTGATTCTCCGGCAGAAAGGCAGCCAACTCTCTTAAACAGACTCCCAGAGCATAGATATCACTCCTCTCATCACAGCTGCCCTCAAATTGTTCCGGCGCCGCATAGACCGGACTTCCGAGAGAAGGCTCCCGGTCGGATGAATCCGCAAGACAGAGCAGGGTCCCGAAGTCGATGAGCTTTAAGTTTCCATCCGGGCAGATCATGATATTGGATGGCTTCAAGTCACGGTAGATCAAGGCCGGCTTTCTGCTGTGCAGATAAGTCAAGATCTCTGACAGGTCCTCTCCCCAGGCAAGCAGGCGGCTGAAAGGCAGGTCCCCCGGCCGGATGTTCTCTATATAGCGCTTGAGCGACTGCCCCTCGATCAATTCCATGACGACATAGACACAGTCCTCCCCCTCCAGCAGATCCACCAGGTGCGGCAGGCGGGGATGGTCCAGGTCGCTCAGGGCCATCAGCTCCCCATATCCCGACTGGAGGCTGTTCTTGGGGACGCACTTGATTGCCCGCTTGACCCCGATGTTCTCCTGCATCGCCAGATAGACCCGGCCGCTTGCCCCTTGGCCGAGTGTTCCCAGAATCCGATATTTCGATGCGAGAAGGGAGTCCTTTGAGAGAAGATCCAAAGAAAAGGAAGTATTCATAGAGGTCACAGTGGATAAGTTAAGAAGCGGAAGACTTGGGTCATACCGGATGAGTCAATCATAAGAAGAGGAGCGATGGCTTATAAAACGATGCCCCGTTTGGGCCTGCTCTTAGTATATCTCCCTCTTTCCGACCCTTCCATCGGCAGGATCCACAGTCTTTGCCGCTCATCTTCTCTGCATCGGTCACTCTGCAGGATTCCCTGCAGACACAAAAAACCCTCCCCCTTCTCTTCATCCCGAGAAAGGAGAGGGGCCCACTCTGATCAGACCTCGTCATCTTCTTATAATGTCTGACCCTGCCTGTTATTGAAGCAGATGCTTATGTACTGGTGTGTGATGAGTGTGCTCAGACCCCTTAGCTGATAGGCCGGGCCGTCTTCTCGAGAACAATCTCCACATGCTCAACCGTCGCCCCGCAGGCCACCATATCCCTGGCCAGCCTGCTTAAGTAATCCAATATCTCTTCCATAAAATATCTCCTATCTCTTTCGCCCGTCACCCACATCCCGGAGATCTCATGTTATAATTGATCTGTACTGCTCGAATTATTTTCACATTGATTTGAACCGGGGGGCACATGACACAAGAGACACAGGACAAAATTGCTGAGAACCTGAGTGTTCCGGAGAGAAAATCCATCAACCGCAAGGCAGTCGGCCTGGCTCTTGCCCTCCTGCTGCTTCTTGTCTATGCGGCCGGCCTTTTCTTCTTCCGGGGACACTTTCTTCCCCGCTCCAAGGTCGGAAACATGGATGCCTCTCTCTTGAAAGCCTCCTCCCTGGCCAATCATCTCAGCACAAGCCATAGCCGGTATCAGCTTGTGATCAAAGACAAGAACGGCCACGAGGTAAGCCTTGAGGGCAAGTCCATCGGACTTACTTACTCGGACCAGGATTACGCCGCTCTTGCCGCCAGGGCTCTGCAGGCGCAAAATGCCTTTCTCTGGCCCCTGGGTCTCTTCTCACATCACCATTACCCCCTTCAGATCAGCTATGATGAACTCCTGCTCAAGGCCAAGCTAAAACCCATTCTGGATCAGTCGGCGGAGCCGTCTGACGCTAAGATCATCTTCTCCGATGATCAGTATACAGTCAGGGAGGGAGAATGGGGAATCAAGGCCGACCGGATCCTGGCGGATGTAAAGAAGGCGATTGCGGCGCAGGAGGATCAGATCACTCTGCCCGACAGCGACTACACAGCCCCCACCCGCAAGACGGATGACCCTGCCATCAAGGCGGCCTGTGCCAAAATTGACCATTACGCCGGTTCCACAGTCTCTTACCAGCTTGAGGGCAAGGAAGCCTCCCTGTCCAGGGCAGATATCCTCTCCATGCTCCATGTCGATGAAAACTACAATGTCAGTCTCAAGTCCGATGGGCTGAGCAAATTCGTGGACCGCCTGGCCCATGAGCTCAACACCTACGGGGGCAAGCGCTCCTTTCACACCCAGCAGGGAGATGTCATCGAGGTCTCCGGCGGCACTTATGGCTGGGTTCTGTCCAAGAAGAAGGAGCTGGAGCAACTATCCCGGGAAATCGAGGGCGGAAAGCCCATCAGCCGGCAGCCCAACTGGGAGCAGACCGCCCTGGGGCCGATCGGAAATGACATCGGAAACACCTATGTGGAACTGGATTACAGCAACCAGCGCATGTACTATGTCAAAGACAAGTCCCGGGTCTGGGAGAGCGATATCGTCTCCGGCAATATGGCCAAGGGAAGCGGGTCTCCTGACGGAGTCTTCCGCATCATTTACCGCAAGTCCCCGGCGGTTCTGCGGGGAGAGGACTACGAGTCCCCGGTCAAGTATTTTGTGGTCTGGGCCTCCGATGTGGGTTTTCATGACGCCTCCTGGAAGCACGTCTTCGGGGGCAAGGAATACCTGACCCGGGGCTCTCACGGCTGCATCAATCTTCCCCTGAATTCAGCCAAGTGGGTCTATGATAATATCCCGGACGGGACCCCGGTTGTATCCTACTACCGCGAGCCAGTATCGCTCACAACGGACAACAACCGGATTTCCAATGCCAAGTCCTATGTGAAGAAATAATTTATTCTGCGGACATCATCGGGCGTCGGGCGACTCTGCGGAGCCATACGGCAATCACTCCTTCAAGAGTTAAGAGACGGCTTCCGCCGTCTCTTAACTGTTTTCTCGCAAGGAGCATGCCTAATTCTGAATAGGGGAATCCGAAAGTCCCCCGTCGTACTCCTCCAGATACTTTCTGGCGCAGGCGGCATCCGAGAGCCCCTTCTCATAGCCATGGGCCCGGCGAACCATCAGCTCGTGCCCCTTGCCTGCAAGCAGGAGCAGGGTCGGCCCCTCTGCCGCTCGAATTGCCGTTCGGATGGCCTCCTCCCTATTTGGAATGATCTCATAGGGGGTCCCGAAGGGCTTGATATAGGAGGCGATCTCCCCGGCAATCTCCGCCGGATCCTCCTTGCCCGGATCATCTTCCGTCAGATAGATGTAGTCGGCATTGGCGGCCGCGACTTCCCCCAGATCTCTGCGGCGATTGATCGCCTTGCCTCCCGAGGCGCCGAAGAGGGCGACGATCCGGCGGTTCGGAAATTCCTCCCTGGCAGCCGCAAAGAGCTTCTCAAAGGAGAGGCGGTTGTGAGCATAGTCGATAATGGCCACGATCTTGCCGTCGGCGCTCATATACTCCTCCATACGGCCGGGCACCCGGGCGATCGCAAGCCCCCTTCGGATACAGGCATCGCTGATTCCATAGTGGTCCGCAATGGCAATGGCCGCCAGGGCATTGGAGACATTGAAGAAGCCGGGAATTCCCAGGACATAGGTCCTCTCCTGTCCGCGGACCCTGGCCTGAAAGCGGGTCTCTCTTCCGGCCTTATGTATATCGTACCCATAGACATCGGCCCCCGGATCGATCTCTGAGAAAGTCAGCACCTGCTCCGCCCTCTCGGCATAGGCTGCCATCTCCTCGGAGTGGTCTGTCCCCAGATGCACAAGAGCTGTCCTGCACTGGTCGAAAATCTTGAGTTTGGAGGCGAAATAGTCCTCCCAGGTCGGATGCTCAACCGGAGAAATATGGTCATAGCCGATATTTAAGAAGGCCCCCACATCAAACTTGACATCCAGGACCCGGTCGTACTTGAGCGCCTGGGAAGATACCTCCATGGTCACATAGTCAAGCCCCGCCTCTCTTGCATTGGCGAAATGTTCCTCCAGGTCCAAGGGCTCCGGCGTTGTCATCCTGGAGGGGCTGCAGACCTTGCCGTCCGAGGTCAGAATGGTGGAGATCAGACCGGACGGCAGGCGTCCCCGCTCTTCTTCATAGACGTCAAAAATCGACTTGAGAAAGAAGGCCGTCGTGGACTTGCCCTTGGTCCCGGTGATTCCGACCAGACGGAAGGCCTCCCAGGGCCTGTCGTAGAAGAAATTGGCGCAGGAGGCCATCGCCTCCCGAATGTCTGAGACCCCGATCCATGGCAGATCAACCTGTGAATACTCCCGCTCGCTCAGATAAAAGGCTGCCCCGGACGCGGCCGCCATCTCCAGAAAGTCCGGCTTGAAATTAGCCCCTTTACATATAAAAAGGGTGTCTTCCGCCAGTTTGCGCGAATCACAGGAGACCAGGGCCACTTCCCGCCTGCACTTGTCTCCAAGCCTCTGCCTCAGGGCATCCTCGGGCTCTAAGAGCAGGCCTCTTGCGGCCAGCATTTGCAAATAGTCCTCTAACAAGTGTCTCATGCTGCATCTCACTTCTGCTTCTCATAGTAGGTCGCGAACTTCTTCACATGGCTGTGCAGATTGTGCCAGACCCAGAGCTTATGGCGCAGGCTCTTCTCATCCGGGGAGATGAGGGAATTGCTGACATGCCCCTCTGCCTCCATCCGCCTCATAAAGGCGTGGTACTTGGATGGCACATAGTCGTAGGAGACCTTCTTGGGAACCACTCTCCACAGGCTCTCCCCGCGACAGAGTTCGAACTCCATATCCTCTTGCAAGATGAGGTCTCTGACCCAGTAGCCGGCCACATTGTAACCGGCCGCGGTCACATAGTAATTGGACCGTCCCTGCCGGCAATTGATCTCGAAGACCTTGTATTTGCCGTCTCTCTCGTCGTACTTGATGTCAAAATTGGAGAAGCCGGTGTAGTGGATGTCCTCCAGGAAGCTCCGGATCCTGCTGCAGAGTTCTTCCAACCTGGCATCCGGCTTCTCGGTGATGACAACGGCGTGGTTGCCCCTGCCATGAGGAGTGTGCTCTTCCAAGAGCGTGTGGCCCGGACACATCATCTTGACCTGCCCCTTCCGATCGGAATAGCAGGTCAGGACCCGCATGTAGGAGTCGTCTCCCGGAATCATGTCCTGAATAATCATTGCGTCCGGATAACCGGCCGCGTAGCAGCGGTCCAAGACATCCAGAAGGGACTTCTTGTCCTTTAGGACGAAGACCTTGTCATTGCCCGGGAAGGGATGACGCCAGTAGAGGGCCGAGGAAGAGGGCTTACAGATATAGGGGGGATTGAAGGGGAGATCGAAATCATGCCCCATCTCCTTTCGGTAAATAAAGGTAGCGGGATGGTCGATCTCGTACCGGTCCGCCAGCTCGTAGAAGTGCTCCTTTCGGATCAGTTCTCCCATCAGCTTGCTGTCAATATAGGGGACGAGGACATTGTCCGGATACCGGTCCCTGTGCTTCGTCACCAGGAAGACATAGTCATCGGAACAGCCGATGGGTATGACCTTCCCGTCCCTGTGCTCCTCAGCGAAATCGCAGATCAGCTTAACCAGAGTGTCGGCCTTCTCCGCGTTGGCGTTGACCCGGTAGTCGATCAGACTGGACCGATAGGCCGGGCCGGAAGGGTACTTGCCATAACAAGTCACCTTGATCCGGTACTGCTCATAGAAAGCTCTTGCAACGGAGTAGACATTGATATCACCTCCGAAGAGGAGGGGGTAGATTTTCTCATTCATCATAAATCACCTGCTTGCTCCGGGCGGGCGACCGCACCGGATGCCTGAATCTGACCGGGAAGTCTCCGGGACTCCACGCCTCTTATTCTACAACTTTCACAGACAAATATCCCCAGCCCCTTCCGCCGGCCTGGAATTCTTTCCGACCGTGCGGATTCCGGCAAAATCCCTAGACCAGGGTCGGGGTCAGACCGAAGAACTTGATGCACTCCTCGGCCAAGACCTCCATGGCGTCGATATAGAACTCGGACAGGCCGTGGTACTCTCGATAGACGGACAACTCCGTACACCCTAAGATAGCAGCGTCGCAGCCGGCCTCCCTTACCGCCCGGTCGATGGCCGCAAAACTGTGGCGCTTTCCTCTCTCACCGGCCTTGATCTCCTCATAGATCAGGGACATGACCCTCTTCTGGATTTCCGGATCCGGCTCATAGGGCGTCATCCGAACCGCCTCAAGAGCCTTGCGGTAGATACCTGTCGCAATGGTTCCGTCCGTCGCAAGAATCGCCACCTTCTTCTTTCCCGCCTCCGCGAGCCTTCTTACGGTCTGGCGGGGCATGTGAATGATCGGGACGGACAGGTCCTCCTGCAGGCGGTCGGCAAAATAATGCGATGTATTGCAGGGAATGGCAATCGCCGAACAGCCGCAGGACTCCAAGAGCCGGCAGTCCTCCAAGAGCCGGTCCCGGACCGGTCCCTCCTCTCCCGACAGAATCGCCGCCGTCCGATCCGGCATCCCGGTGTCGGAGTATATCAAGGTCGGTATATGGTCCTGGTCCCGGGCCGCCGGGGTCCGGTCCAGAATCCACTGGTAGAAGATCTGGGTGGCCTGGGGACCCATTCCGCCCAGTATTCCGAGTTTTCCTGCCTTTCGATCTGCCATATCATCTCCATTTCATCTCTTGGGCCGGCTGCCCGCGGGTTAATCCCGGGCCAGGGCAAAAGAAGGTCAATCCTGAACCGGTCCGGTCAGAAGTTCCAGCAAATGCTCCGTCTGTAAGTCCCTGCACATGGCGTAGAAGTCGGCCAAGGACAGGTCGTGGATCTGCTGTTTCTGCCCGCGGACAGTTACTGACACGGTTCCGTTCTCGACTTCCCTGTCACCGATCACCAGGATGTAAGGGTCACGCAGGGTCCGGAAGCGCTTGATCTTCTCATTCATATTCTTGTCGGCGTAGTCCGCCTCCACACGGATTCCCATGGCGCGGAGGTCCTCCTGGATCTTCCTGGCATAGGCATTGTGACTGGTCCGGATGGGGACAATCCCCACCTGATAGGGCGATACCCAGAAGGGGAAGTTGCCCTTGAAGTTCTCGATCAGGATCCCGATGAAGCGCTCCATGGAGCCAAAGATGGCCCGGTGGATCAGAACCGGCTGCTTCTCGCTTCCGTCCTGGGCAGCGTACTTAAGTCCGAAATTGAGAGGCAACTGGAAGTCCAGCTGAATGGTTCCCATCTGCCACTCTCTTCCCAGGGCGTCCTTCATCTGCAGGTCGATCTTGGGTCCATAGAAGGCGCCGTCTCCCTCGTTGATATCGTAATTGCCCTCCCCATACATGTTGTTGAGGATCTCCTTGAGCTCCTCCTCCGCCTTGTTCCAGGTCGCAATGTCTCCCATGTAGTCATCGGGTCTGGTGGACAGCTCCGCATGGAAGGTCAGGCCGAAGGTAGCGTATATCTCGTCCGCAATCGACATGATATCGCCGATCTCGCTGGCGATCTGGTCCTCCGTCACCAGGATGTGGGCGTCGTCCTGCCGGAACATCTGCACGCGGAAGAGCCCGTTTAACTCGCCGGACTTCTCCTTGCGGTGAATCACATCCACCTGGGAGACGCGGAAGGGCAGATCCCGATAGGAGCGCAGACCGTTCTTGTAGTACATAATGGCATTGGGGCAGTTCATGGGCTTGGCCGCATAATAATCGGATTCATCCTCCTTTTCTCCCGGGATGATGAACATATTCTCCTTGTAGTGGCCCCAGTGGCCGGAAGTGGCCCAGAGTTTCTGGTTGTTGATGACAGGAGCTGCGATCTCCTGATAGTCGTGGCGCTCATGTACGCTTCTCCAATAGTCCAGAAGCGCATTGAAGAGCTTCCAGCCTCTGGGCAGCCAATAGGGCATGCCGGGCGCAGACTCGTGGAACATGAAGAGCTCCATGGCCGGTCCCAGCTTCTTGTGGTCCCTCTCCTTAGCCTCGCGCAAGAGCCTCTGATGCTCCTTGAGCTCCTCCTTGGACGGGAAGGCATCCACATAGATCCTCTGCAGGGTATCGTTCTTCTCATCCCCCCTCCAATAGGCGCCGGAGGTAGACCGAATGGCAAACGCGGCGGACAGGAGGTCCCTTGTATTATCCACATGAGGGCCTCTGCAGAGATCGATGAAGTCATCCCCTGTCTTGTAAATGGTAATCTGAGCATCTTCCGGCAGATCCCGGATGATCTCTGTCTTGTACTTCTGATCCCTGAAGAGGTCCAGAGCCCGGTCTCTTGAGACCTCCTCGCGCTTGAAGTCCTCCTTGCGCTTTAGGATCTCCTTCATCTTAGCCTCGATTTTGGGGAAATCCTCCTCCGTAATTGATTCCGGCAGCTTGAAATCGTAGTAGAAGCCGGTCTCGATCTGGGGGCCGATCGCATACTGGGTCTTCGGCCCGTAGAGCTCCACAACCGCCTTGGCCAGAATGTGGGCCAGGGAATGCCGATAGACCTGCAAGAATTCTTCTCTCTCCATTTGTTTATCTCCTCTCCTGTGATCCTGCCGCTTAGGGACCAGGATCCTCCGTCAACACCTGCCAACAAAAAAGCACCCGGCACGCCTCATTGCGTGCTCAGGGTGCTTCATGCACGGTTCCACCTAAGCTTTTCACTCATTCTCCCGTAACGGGGGATACCGTCAGATCTTACACACTCTCTGTAGCCCTCGGACAGACCGGAGGATGAGCTTGGGACCTGCAGCTGGGGAGTGGTCTTGGCAGATCCCGAGGCCCAAATGACTTCCAGCCTTGGTCATTCTCTCTGCTGAGTCTCATTGGGATCTGTTACTGTCTCCGTCAACGCCTTTGTCTATAAGTGCCTACAGTTTATCTTTTGCGTCTGCGCTTGTCAACCGGGATTCCGTTCTCGGAATTGCGGTAGGCCAGGGGGGTCATGGCAAAGAGCCGCTTGAAGGTGCGGTTGAAGTGCTCCACATTGGCATAGCCGGACTCATAGGCGATGCTCTCCACCGTGGCGACTCCGTTTTTGAGCAGGGACTTGGCCCGCCGCATTCGCTCCGCAGTGACGTGCTCGCCGAAGGTCCTGCCGGACTTCTCCTTAATATACTTGGAGACATAGGGCTCCGACAAGTGGAAGGTCTTGGACATCGTATCCAGCGTGACATTGCGGTAATTCTGTCGAATAAAGCGGAGCATGGCCGCAAGGCGGGGGTCCGTACTCTGATCCTGCTTGGCGATCCTCGGCAGCTGGTTGACCGCCACGCAGAGAGCGTGGATTGAGGCGGTCAGAATATCTTCGTTGATGCCGGCACCCCAGTACTCCTCCTCTCCCGAGGAGATCCCCACATAGGCAATGGCCTTCGAGGCCGAGCCCCTGGACAGGGTGTGTTCCTCATAGGCGGTCAGCTCATAGCTGACATTGAAGAACTCCTTGATGGCGTTGGAGGCGGCGTCCAGGCGTCCGTTTCCAACCGTCTCGACCTTGTCCTCTCGTCCCCCGCTGCAGATCTGAACACGGGCTACAACCGCATCGCCCATTCGCTTGAAGTCCGTATCTCCTATGGAGAAATGGGGCATGGAGTCCACAAACTCGCTCCGGAAGGCCTTGTAGACCTCTTCCGGCGTCAGCTCCTGATGCATCTGATCGGAGATCTGCTTGATGGTGTAGCTCACCGCCTCTCGCATCTTGACCGGGAGCGTCAGGGCGAAATTGTGCTTGAGAATATAACTGATTCCTCCCTTGCCGGACTGGGAATTAATGCGGATGACGTCTTTGTCGTAATTGCGGCCGACATCCTGGGGATCGATGGGAAGATAGGGCACGGTCCAGGGCTCTCCGCTGATCTCCCTCTCTCTGGCCGCCATTCCCTTGGCAATTGCGTCCTGATGAGAGCCGGAGAAGGCCGAGAAGACCAGGTCTCCGGCATAGGGCTGCCGACAGGATACCTCCATCTGGGTCAGGCGCTCATAGGTCTGTCGGATCCTTGGCATATCGGAGAAGTCAAGGCCCGGATCAATGCCGTAGGAATAGAGATTCATCGCCATGGTCACCAGGTCCACATTTCCGGTCCTCTCTCCGTTGCCGAAGAGGGTTCCCTCCACCCGGTCCGCACCGGCCAGGCAGCAGAGTTCCGCGTCAGCAACCGCGCAGCCCCTGTCATTGTGCGGGTGCAGGGAGAGCACGACATGGTCCCGGTACTTTAAGTTCTCTGAGATATACGCGATCTGGCTGGCCAGGATATGGGGCATGGCCGTCTCAACCGTTGCCGGGATATTGATAATGCACTTGCGGTCGGCGCTGGGCTTCCAGACATCAAGAACCGCATTGCAGACCTCAAGTCCGTAGTCCACTTCCGTGCCGTGGAAGGACTCGGGCGAGTACTCAAAGGAGAAATCCCCCTCTGTCTTCTCGGCCAGGTCCATCAGCATCTTGGCCCCGTCCGTTGCCAGTCTTCGGATCTCCTCCTTATTCTTGCGGAAGACCACATTTCTCTGGGCGACCGAGGTTGAGTTGTAGAGGTGGATCACCGCATGGGGCGCCCCAGCGACCGCCTCGAAGGTCTTCTTAATAATATGGGGCCTTGCCTGGGTCAATACCTGCACCGTCACATCCTCGGGAATCATGTCCCGGTCGATCAGAGCCCTCATAAAGTCATACTCTGTCTCAGAGGCCGCCGGAAAGCCAACTTCAATCTCCTTGAAGCCGATCTCGACCAACATGCGGAAGAATTCCAGCTTCTCCTCCAGGCCCATGGGCTCGATCAGGGCCTGATTTCCATCCCGCAAGTCAACGGAGCACCATATGGGCGCCTTGTCCAGGTGATCCTTCCTGACCCAGTCCGTCTCCAAAACGGGGGGAAGAAAATACTGCCTCTTGTATTTCTCAACATTTTTCATCGCAAACCTCCTAGGGCCCCCATCAGCCTGAATTCTCCCGAAGCCCTTTATTTTTTCCTATGGTAACACAATAATTTTTGTTAGTCAGTGTTTGATTTTATCTTCTTTTATTGATTTTTTTTATTTTGTCTGCTGTTTTTCGCTCTTATCGCTCGCAAAGTCGCTATTTTCTTGCGCAGTGCCTTCTCGGCAAGTAAAATTAGTAGTGTGTGGGCCTCCGCGGTCCCTGCTACGAAAAGGAGATTTGCATATGGACATTACCATTATCCTACAGATGATCGGCGGCCTGGTTCTCTTCCTCTACGGGATCCAGTACCTGGGCGATTCTCTCAAGAAGGTATCCTCCGGTCGCATGGAGAAAATCCTTGAGACCCTCACCTCCAACAAGTGGAAGGCGGCCCTTCTGGGAATGCTGGTCACCGCCGTCATCCAGTCCTCCGGGGCGACCATCGTCATGTGCGTCGGCTTCGTCAATTCCGGCATCATGAGCCTGACCCAGTCTGTCGGCGTCATCCTTGGCGCCAACATCGGTACCACGATCACAGCCTGGCTCTTGTCCTTATCCGGGATCACCTCGGACAACATTGTCCTCCAACTTTTTAAGCCGGCCAATTTCTCCCCGATTCTCGGTTTCATCGGCCTGGTCATGTTCCTGGTCGCCAAGAGAGAGCGGACCAGGGATATCGGCTCCATCCTCCTCTCCTTCGCCATTCTCCTGATTGGAATGAGTTCCATGTCAGCGGCAGCGGCCCCCCTCTCCAACAACGAGGCCTTTACCGGTCTTCTGACCGCCTTCTCCAACCCCATTCTGGGCCTTATCGCCGGTCTCGTCATGACCGCCATCCTTCAATCCTCCTCCGCCTCAATCGGTATCCTGCAGGCCCTTTCCACAACGGGGACCGTCAGTATGGGCGCAGCCATCCCGATCATCATGGGCGAGAACATCGGCTCCGCCCTGACCGGTGTCATCTCCTCCATCGGAGCCTCCCGCAACGCCAAGCGCGCCGCCTGGATCCAGATGTTCTACTGCATCCTGAAGACCTTCAGCTTCATGCTGGGCTTCTACTCCCTGAACATGATCTTCCACTTTCCGGTCATGCAGCAGGCCGCAAATCCTGTTATTATCGCCGTCTTTCACTCCATCTTCAACATCGCGGCGGTTGTCATCATGCTTCCCATCTCCGATGTCTTGGTCAAGATGGTCGAGACCGTCTTTCCCATCACCGAGGAGGAGACCAAGGCCAGAGAGAGCATGCACACCTTCGATGTCTTGGATGAGCGCTTCCTCGGATCTCCCGTCCTGGCCCTGGACCAGTCCAAAGTCGTTCTCATGGAGATGTTCCGGCACTCGAATGACGCCATGAACGATGCCATGGACCTGATCTTTAAGTACGATGAGAAGAAGGCCAAGAATGTCATCCAGTTGGAATCCCTGGTAGACCAGTATGAAGACCGGCTGGATTCCTACCTGACCCTCCTGGCCACCAAGACCCGCACGGAGCATGAGGCCAACCGCCTGACCATGCATGTTCACTCCACCAATGACCTGGAGCGCATCTCTGATCATGCCCTCAATATCGCCAAGTCCATCACCAAGATGCATGAGAGCGGCCAGTCCTTCTCAGATGCGGCTAAGGAAGAGCTCAAGGTCTTCACGGATGCGGTCCGTGAAATCCTGAACCTGACCATGCAGACCTTCGATGAGAACAACCTGGAACTTGCCCGCAGCGTCGATCCCCTGGAAGACACCATCGACTTCCTCAACATGGAGATCAAGGACCATCACGCCCGCCGTCTGCAGCACAATGAATGCTCTATTGCCTTGGGCCTGATCCTCTCCGATATCACCATCGACCTGGAGCGTGTTGCTGACCATTGCGCCAATATGGCGGTCTACATGATGGCCACCAATGACAACAGTTTCGTCACCCATGATTTCGTCCAGAGAGCCCGGGAGGCCAAGGACAACAACTTCGAGATCCTGGTTGCCGGCTACATGTCTAAGTACAAGCTGCCCAAGTCCAAGTTTAGGACCCATATCGACCGGGAGGATGAATCCTGACCATCCCGGCCGGTCCTCCTCAGGCAATTCCTGTCCCTGTCAAGAGAGAAGCTCCCGCGGACCAGTCGGTCTGCGGGAGCTTCTTATGATTCTTTACTGATTCTTTGCTAAGTCTGATGCTTCCTGCTCTTATGGCCCCCGGTCCGCCCGGAAGGTCCGGAGGACTTACCGCGTCTTACTTGAGGAAATCAAGCAATCCGGTGGACTGGAGGAAGAGGACCAGCATCATCACGGGAGCCACGAACTTCACCATGATGACATAGACCTGCTTGCGGCTCATCTTGTGTCCGGAGGACTCCACCTCATCGGTGACATATTTGGGGCCTACAATCCAACCGATCAGAATGGTTGACAGGAGGGCTATAAAGGGCATCAGGAAGCTGTTTGAAATATAGTCCATGATATCCAGGAGCTGGCCGGTAGACCCGTTGGGAAGCTTGATCTCCACATAGAAGAGGGAGTAGCCAAGGGCAATCACAACAGAGGCCAGGCAGTAGATGACGGAGGCGACAAGGGTTGTCTTCTTTCGCTCGGTATGAAAGATCTCCATGCAGTTGGCCACCACCGTCTCCAGGACAGAGACGCAGGAAGTCAGTGCTGCGAAGGCCGCCATGATAAAGAAGATCAGGCCGAAGATGGGGCCGACAATTCCCATCGCCGCAAAGACCTTGGGAAGAGAGATGAACATGAGAGCGGGACCGGCACCCATTCCATCGGTTCCAGAGAATACAAAGATGGCCGGGATAATCATCATTCCCGCCAGGAAGGCAACCAAGGTGTCAAAAATCTCGATCTGGGCGATGGACTTGGATAAGTTGACGTCCTTCTTCACATAGGACCCGTATGTGATCATAATTCCCATAGACACCGACAGAGAGAAGAAGAGCTGACTCATGGCATCTAAGAGAATCTGGAGAAAGCGGCCCAGGGTCAATCCCTCCAGGTTTGGGGTCAGGTAAATCGCCAGTCCCTGCAGACCTGTGCGGCTGACGCCGTCTGCGTCCCTATGACTGAGGCAGAGGGCGAAGACGGCGATCAGGACGATCATGACAAGGAGGATGGGCATAATAAAGCGTGAGGCCTTCTCTATGCCGCCCTCAACCCCCTTATAGACAATCACAGCGGTGATCAGCATGAAGATCAGGGCATAGATGACCGGGGATAGCTCTCCTGTGATAAAACCGGTGAAGTACTTGTCTCCCGCCGCCGCCTTGGTCTCTCCAAGCAGATAGCTGACAATGTAGCGGGAAATCCAGCCTCCGATCACCGCATAATAGGTCATGATCAGGACCGGGACAATGAAGGTAAGGACCCCCAGGAATCCCCAGCCCTTCTTCATCTTGGCGTAGGCCTTGACGGAGGACACCCCTGTCCTTCGTCCGATTGCGATATCCGAGGTCAGGAGGGTGAATCCGAAGGTGACCACCAGGGCCAGATAGATCAAGATGAAGAGTCCTCCTCCGTCTTTGGCCGCCAGGTAGGGGAAGCGCCAGATATTGCCGACGCCGACCGCAGATCCTGCTGCCGCCAGGACGAAGCCCAGCTGGCCCGTGAATGTTCCTCCCTGATTTTCCTTACGCTTCATGGTTCACCCCGTATTTCTCTGTAATGATTCCGGCAAGTACCTCGACACAGGTGTTGACTCCGATGGCTCCGACATCCAGACTGATCTCGTAGTGACGGCTGTCTCCCATCATATGTCCCGTGTACTGCCTGCAGTAGTTCTCCCGCATCTGGTCTCTGTGCGCGATGTACTTGAGGACGTCTCCTGTGTAGCCGCCCAGCTCCTTTGCATGCGCCTTGCGGCTCTCGAGATCGGCGTGCAGATAGATGCGAAAGACGTCCACGCCCGCCTTCTTTAAGGTAAAGTCGGAGCACCTGCCGATGATGATACAGGGATGCTCCCTGGCCAGCTCCAGGATCAATTTCCGCTGAGCCCGGTTGATCTCATCGTGGGATGAGGTGTAGGCGGCGGAATTATTGAGGACCGTGTTCAAGAACATGGATCCCCTGGAGATCTCCTCTCCCTCTCTTGCCACCTCATCCTCTCCGTAGCCGGACTCAAGCGCCGCCCGCTTCTGAAAGTCCTTGTCGTAGAAGGGGATGCCCAGGCGCTCCGACAACTTTCTTGCGATGGTAGATCCATAGGCGGCATACTGTCTGGAAATCGTTATTACCGGTAATTTTCTCTCCATAACTCACACTCCTTAGAATAGATTTCCCTGATCCTCCATGGTCTCAAGCATGGAGGAAAGACGATCCCTGTCAAAATAGTCCATGGTAAAGGGCTTCATCGCCAATGCCATCAATTTCATGGGATTGTCATCTGCGGCAATCCGGTTGGATGACGTAGCCCCGCAGTAAGTACAGCGATGAATCAGAGCCCACTCTCCGTCAGACCTGGTCCACACACCGATGGGCTCCATCACCGCGCCGCAACTCGCAGCCCGGTCCCCCGGCCGCTCGTCCACATGCTTGGAGCACAGACAGTTGGGGCAGTGATTTCTGTGGTTGGATCCGGCCCCGTTGGAGACAATCAGCCAGCCGCAATTCTTGCACTTGAACGATTCCACCGCGGGATTCTTCATATAGTAATTCTTGTCATACTTGCGGCGCTTATTCTCACGATTCACGATTCCAGCCCTCCATCGATCCCTGTCCGCCCATCAGGTCCAGAAGTTCCTGCATTCGCTCCAGGGGAAACGCGGGCGCTCCCAGGGGGCCTGCCGCAAGGCTCATCAGCTTGACCGGATTGTCTTGGCCTGTCATAGGCGTCGTGTGCAAACTCCCGCAGACAACACAGCGGTGTATAATCTCTCCCCGTCCTCTGTCCTTCACCCAGATGGAGATGGGCTCGAATTCACCCCCACACTCATTCTCCTCCGAGTCATAGGCATGAACTGCGGACAGGCAGTTGGGGCAGTGTTCCCACGATATATCCTCAAGTCCCTCCTCAGCGGTCCAGCCGCAGTAAGGGCACTGATACACTTCCTCTGCGCACATTTTCCTCTATCTCCCTCTGCTCTTTATTTCCATACTTCCGATCTCACGCCCCGGCCGGGTCTGAGATCTGTCCCTCTCCTTATCCCCGACTTGCGGGAAGGATCCGCCCCAGAAACCGGTGCTTGCCTCCCATGCTCTCATAGACGCGGATCTCGCAATTCTTCAGCTTGGGACGCCAGATCACGCCCGTCGGGGCGCCCTCCATGTAACCGATCAGGGCCCGCATGATCCCGCCATGGCAGGTCACCAGGATATTCTCATAGCCCTTGGCCACCCCCTCCTGCTCTATATCTCTTAAGAAGGAGACCGACCGTCTGCGCATGGACTCAAGAGGCTCCACGGTCGGGGGACAGGGGAAATACTCGGCATAGCGCCAGTAGAGGCTCATCCTGATTCCCAGAGCCCAGTAAGGTCTTCTCTCATACCTGCCGAAATCCGTCTCTGTAATACGGGGATCGACTGTGACGGCCTCCCTCGGTCTGCCGGACAGGATCGAGGCCGTTTCAATGGCCCGATCCAGGGGGGACGCATAGACCGCGTCAAAGACCGGCTCTTCTCCCAGGAAGTCCCGAATCGCCCGCCTGGCAGATTGGGCCTGCCTTATGCCGGTCTCATTCAGGGGTTCATCGGTTCTTCCCTGCATGAGATGCGCCCTATTCAGATTCGTCTGCCCGTGACGGCTGATCCAGATCTTCATATTCACCCCCGGAGGTCATAGAGTCCATATTATAACCTCCGATTCACTCTTCACGCAAATCTCGGCCCTTCCCTTGCCTTCGGATCAGATCCTTTCTCCTCTTGCATCCTGATATCCCGGCAACTCTACCCCATTATATAGAATTTCCCCCGATTCGGAAATGAATTCGAATAAATCCGGATTTGTTGGATATCCAACGATTATCTCCCTCATAAATCCGTAAGATAGCGATAATTCATTACAGAGTCATCCATAGGGAAGAAAGGCATACGATTATGGAAAACAAAATGTTCTGTTACCAGTGTCAGGAAACGGCCGGCTGCACCGGCTGCACGGTTTCCGGTGTCTGCGGCAAAAATCCGGAACTTGCCGCCATGCAGGATCTTCTGGTCTATGTGACCAAAGGGCTCTCCTCCGTCACAAGTCAACTGCGCGCCGAGGGCAAGAGCATTGACCAGGCCGTCAACCACCTGATCTCCGTCAACCTCTTTGCCACCATCACCAACGCCAACTTCGATCTCGACGCCATCCGGGCGAGGGTGGAAGAGACCCTGGCCTGCAAGGAACAATTACTGGCAGAAGTCCGGGACCGGGACTCCCTGCCCCAGGCAGCGACTTGGAAGGGCGACCGGGACTCCTTTGCGGCCAAGGCCGCAAGCGTCGGCGTTCTTGCCACAGAAGATGAAGACATCCGGTCCCTGCGAGAGCTGATCTCCTATGGACTCAAGGGTCTCTGCGCCTACACCAAGCACGCCAATGCCCTGCTCAAGGACGACGGGGAGCTGGACGCATTTATCCAGAGGGCTCTGGCTGCAACTCTGGACGATCGCCTGAGCCTTGATGATCTGGTCGCCCTGACCTTAGAGACCGGCAAGTTCGGTGTTCAGGGCATGGCCCTTTTGGACAGTGCCAATACGGGCGCATACGGCAATCCCGAAGTCACAGAGGTCAACATCGGGGTCCGCGACAACCCGGCCATCCTCATCTCCGGTCACGACTTAAGGGATCTGGAAATGCTCCTGGATCAGACTAAAGGCACCGGGGTCGACGTCTATACCCACTCCGAGATGCTTCCGGCCCACTACTATCCCTTCTTCAAGAAATACGATCATTTTGCCGGCAACTACGGCAATGCCTGGTGGAAGCAGGCCTCAGAGTTTGCCTCCTTCAACGGCCCCATCCTCATGACCACCAACTGCATTGTTCCCGTCCGCGACTCCTATCGGGACCGCATCTTCACCACCGGAGCCGCGGGCTATCCCGGCGTCAAGCACATCGATGCCGCCTACGGACAGACCAAGGACTTCTCCGAGATCATCGCCCTGGCCAAGACCCTGCCCTCTCCCACGGAAATCGAGACCGGCTCCATCGTCGGCGGCTTCGCCCACGAGCAGGTCTTTGCCCTGGCCGACAAAGTGGTTGACGCCGTGAAATCAGGCGCCATCAAGAAGTTCGTCGTGATGGCCGGCTGTGACGGCCGACAGAAGTCCAGGTCCTACTACACCGAATTCGCGGAGAAAATGCCCAAGGATGCCCTTATCCTGACGGCCGGCTGCGCTAAGTACAAGTACAACAAGCTGGATCTGGGCGATATTGCGGGCATCCCACGCGTCCTGGATGCGGGACAGTGCAATGACTCCTACTCTCTGGCCCTGATCGCCCTGAAGCTCAAGGAGGTCTTGGGCTTGGATGATATCAACGATCTTCCCATTGTCTACAATATTGCCTGGTACGAGCAGAAGGCCGTCATCGTCCTTCTGGCCCTGCTCTATCTCGGCGTCAAGAACATCCATCTGGGCCCCACCCTTCCGGCCTTCCTCTCCCCCAATGTCGCCAGACTCCTGGTTGATCGCTTCGGCATCGCAGGCATCGGGTCTGTCGATGATGACCTCGATCTCTTCTTCGGCGATATCGCCTGACCCGGATCCCCTGGGGGATGACCCGGCCCGCACTGGCTGAACGCAGCGATAAGCTCTATACTGGCAGTGACGGAATTTCCCGTCCGATCAGAAAGGATCCGATATGTACGCTACCGACATTATGCGCGCGGAGCATGACAATATCTTCCGCTTCTTAAGGGCAGTGCGCGCCCTCTCCTGTCAGGTTCTGGAGGGCCTCCCCGTCCCTGTCGGCGATTATCGCAAGATCATTAATTTCGCCCGCAATTACGCGGACCACCAGCATCACGGCAAGGAGGAGAATTTTCTCTTCGACCGGATGGTTGAAGAGCTTGGCCCTATCGCCGACAAACTGATTCATCACGGCATGCTGGTAGAGCATCATCTCTGCCGCAGCTACATCATGGATCTGGAGGCGGCGGTAAATCTCTATGAGGAGGAAGCCCTGCCCATCCATAAGCTGGATATCCTGGCCGCGGCCGAGGGCTATGCCACGACCCTGCACCGCCACATGATCAAGGAAAATGACCTTGTCTACCCTCTGGCCGAGCGGTCTCTCTCCCGGGAGGTCCAAGGAGAGATCGACACCCTGGTGGAGGCCTTCGAGCGGAAGACCTCCACGGAGGGCGTCCAGGACCACTACCTGGCGATTGCAAATGAGCTTTGCGATAAATACGGGCAGGTCGAGGACCAGCATGACAAGACAGACAGGGCTGTCTCCCTGTCTGCGGCATTCAGCCGAGCCAATTCCCCGCGAAAAGAGGTGAGAAAATGACGCAAGAGAATGAAGCCGGCTACCGTCTGCTCCGCCGGGCTCAGAAGTCTATTCTGAGCGCCCAGGAGGACCTGATCGAAGCCAGATCACAATTGTCAGAGTCTGCCCCCTCATCCCCGTCGGATCGGGACCGGGACTGGAACCCGGATCAGGTCCTGGACCGGATGAGCCATTCTCTTCACCTGGCGATCCTGGAACTGGATGATATCCTCCCGGACACTTTGACAGAGAAGGGCTCCGGCCCGGTCCCAGATCATCCCGTCGAGAGACTTGTGAACCTGGTCCCGGAAGCTGCCGTAGAGCGAATCAGTGAGATCCTCCCCGACCGGCCCAAACCGGCAGTCTACTCCCGGCTGGATCAAATCCCAAGAGGACAGGCCGACGACCAGATCACACCCGGCGCCCTCGTCCTGGAGGGAGGTGCCTTCCGCGGCCTCTACACCCAGGGCGTCCTGGATGCGCTCATGGAGGCCGGCATCAATTTCCAGACGACGGTCGGAATCTCTTCCGGCGCCCTCTCCGCCCTGAGCTATGTCTCCGGTGAAATCGGCTGGTCCGCCCGCCTGAACTTGAGCCTCCGCCATGACTCCAACTACATCGGTTTCCACGCCATGCGCCGTGACCACGGGATCACCGGCTTCTCCTATATCTTTGAGGACCAGCTCAAGAACCACCCCATCGACCTGGATCGACTCAATGATCCCAGGCGCCGTCTCCTGGTGGGAGCGACAGACATGAATACGGGCCTGGTACATTTCTTTGAAAAAGGGCACTGCAAGGACTTCTTCCTCGCGGCCCGGGCCTCGGCGACCGTCCCCTATGTCTCCCGTCCAGTCGTGATCGATCAGACTCCCTATTTGGATGGGGGGATGGTCTGCAATATTCCCTACCAGTGGGCCATCGACGGGGGATATCGGAAGATTATCGTCGTCAAGACAAGGGACAGAAGCTACAGAAAGCCTACCGGAGGAGCTGGCCGCCAGCAGAGAATCAACTATCTCTACTACCACAACTATCCGAAGCTCCTGGAGCAAATCGCCTCCTCCGGTGAGAAATACAATGCTCTTTTGGATCGGATTGAAGGGGATGAGGCGGATGGAAAGATCTTCGTCTTCGCCCCGAAAGACCCGGTCAGGATCAATCGCTTTGAGTCAGACATGGAGAAGCTGGGCCAGCTCTACTGGGAGGGCTATCGGGAGGCGCAGGAGGCAATTCCCGCCCTGAGGGAATACCTGGCAAAATAGGATGAAATCCGGACCTATAACTCTAAAGCCCCCTCCGGACCGTACTCGGTCCGGAGGGGGCTTTATGATGCCGCTGGTCGGGCTCGAACCGACACGGTGTTGCCACCACGGGATTTTAAGTCCCGCGCGTCTGCCAATTCCGCCACAGCGGCAGATCTGCCGTATGGATTCCATACAACAAAAATGGGACCTATAGGGCTCGAACCTATGACCCTCTGCTTGTAAGGCAGATGCTCTCCCAGCTGAGCTAAGATCCCACATCCTTCATGCGGAGTATCTCTTGGAACCATTCGCATGAAAACGACCTAGGAGGGGCTCGAACCCTCGACCTCCGCCGTGACAGGGCGGCGCTCTAACCAACTGAGCCACTAGGCCAAATATGCAATTACCCCTCGGGGAAAAGTGGACCTTCAGGGACTCGAACCCGGGACAAACCGGTTATGAGCCGGTTGCTCTAACCAACTGAGCTAAAGGTCCAGAAAGCCGATGATCGGACTTGAACCGATAACCTGCTGATTACAAATCAGCTGCTCTGCCAATTGAGCCACATCGGCGCACTTAGTGACTCCGACGGGGTTCGAACCCGTGTTACCGCCGTGAAAGGGCGATGTCTTGACCGCTTGACCACGGAGCCCAAGCTCCTCTATCTCATTTCCGTTGAGATAAAGAA
Source organism: Shuttleworthella sp. (assembly GCF_057251025.1). Taxonomy (NCBI): domain Bacteria; kingdom Bacillati; phylum Bacillota; class Clostridia; order Lachnospirales; family Lachnospiraceae; genus Shuttleworthella; species Shuttleworthella sp. Next base: position 201 of record NZ_DBHIDN010000010.1, on the reverse strand, counting down.
AACTCCCCAAGTAGGGCTCGAACCTACAACACCTCGGTTAACAGCCGAGTGCTCTACCATTGAGCTATTGAGGAATATTTCAGAAAGTATTCGGTTAGGGATACCTTCAAAACTTCATACAGATGAATAAACAAGCCAACACATTTTCTAGGAAAATGGTCATCTCGCATTCGTGCTTCGCACGCCTGCTCGATGTGTTTG
>NZ_DBHIDN010000009.1:0-63453 GCF_057251025.1 Shuttleworthella sp. | reverse complement strand
AGCAGCGGACTGAAAATCCGCGTGTCTCTGGTTCGATTCCGGAACTGGGCATTTTCTATGCCCGCTTTTGGATTTTATAGTTTGTTTAGATTTGTTTTTGGAAGCTTATTGACTTAGACACAGTTCAGACACAGAACCCCACTAACATAAATATTGTCAAATGAAGCCGACATTCATTTAGACATTAATCTTTTTCATAACTCCCTTTTCGTAAGTCCCCGTTCTCGCGGGGACTTATTATTTTGTGCCGGCATGGATAGACCGTCTCTTTTAGGCCCGAAATTTTCTTCAGATCTCTTATTTCGCAAAAATAAGCCTGAATTTCCAATGATCGAATCAAGACCTGTGCTAAGATTTTATTGAGCCATATTTTATGGTGCGTCGATTTGCCGAAACGGATTCAAAGACGGGAATCAGAGGAGACAGAATCGTCAGAGGAGACAGAATAGAAAGGAGTGTCGTCATGGCCAAACTCTACGCAAGCAGGTACGCAGAAGTCTCAGAGCGGGAGAGGCGAAATGCAGAGCGGTCGCGCAGGATTGCCGGCCAGGGGATGGTCCTGCTGGAGAACAACGGGACCCTTCCTCTTCGCAGGGAGGGGGGAAATATCGCACTTTACGGCAACGGCGCCCGCCGAACCATCAAGGGAGGGACCGGGTCCGGCGATGTGAACAGCCGCCGGATAGTCAGTGTTGAGATGGGCCTGGAGGATGCCGGATATCGGGTTGTCACCAAGGAGTGGATCGACCGGGACTGCGAGAATGTCGAGCGGGCCCGGAGCGAATACCAAGAGGTGGTGCTTGGAAAGCTGGCCAAAGAGGGGCAGAAGGCGGTCATGGAGATCCTCAACAATCCCTTCATTGAGCCCGCCATAGTTCCGCTCGAGGAGGACGATATCAAGACAGACCTGACCGATACAGCAGTCTTCGTGATCGCCCGAAGTTTCGGCGAGGGAGCGGACCGCAAGTTGGCGCCGGGCCAATACTTGCCCTTCGCGGAGGAACTTGAGGCAGTCAGAAGGGTTGCTCTGGCATATGAGAATACCATCCTGGTTCTCAATGTGGGAGGCATCATGGACCTGAAGGCTCTCCGGGCCATCGAGGGGATTGACGCCATCCTGCTTATGTCCCAGGCGGGAAGTTATGGGGGCTATGCCCTTGCGGACATCCTGACCGGCAGAGAAACGCCCTCGGGCCATCTGACTGCGAGCTGGCCGGTCAACTACGAGGATTCCCCCTGCGCAGACCGATTCAGTTATCTGGATGGAGATCTGGATGATGCCTACTACAGCGAGGGGATCTATGTGGGCTATCGGTATTATGACAGCTTCAATGTGACCCCGCTCTATCCCTTCGGGTACGGGAAATCTTATACAAAGTTTCGTCTGGAGGCCAATGATATCGAGGTCGACGGGGAAATGATCCGGCTGGAGGTTCGGATTATCAATACGGGCGATCGATATGCCGGGCGGGGACTGGCCCAGGTCTATGTCTCTTCGCCCGAAGGGAAGCTGGAAAAACCCTATCAGGAACTGAAGGGTTACGCCAAGTCCCCCCTGATCGGCCCGGGCGCTTCCTGCGACCTGACCATCTCCATACCGACCCGGTCCCTGGCCTCTTACGATGAGAAGCAGGCGGCCTGGATTATGGAGCCGGGTGATTATCTGATCCGTCTGGGGCAGGACTCCAGAGACAGCCGGGTGATCGCCAGGATTCGGCTGGACCGGGAAGTGATGACAGACCGGCTGACGAACCGCCTGTCCTTAGATTGCCCGATGGAGGAAATCTCCCGCAGGGGTGTGACCCCCTATTCCTATCCGGGGGAGGCCGGGGAGATCGAGAATGCTCTTGCACTGGAACTCTCTGCCGATGAGATCCGGACCAGGCAGGCGGTTTACTCGAAGCCGCCGGTTGCGATCCGGCAGACCAAGGCAGAGGGAAGGCGACCCGGGCTTGATGAGGTGCGAAGCGGTCGGATCAGTCTGGAAGATTTTGTCGCCCAGCTGTCTGATGCAGAGATGGCAGCTCTGTGTGTTGGAAGCCAGAGAGGTCAATATGGGGTGTCCGGCCCTCAGATCGGAGCGTCATCGGTCTCCGTCGCCGGGGCTGCCGGGGATACGAGCTCCCTATTGATCGATGACTGCGGCGTTCGGAACCTGGTCACTGCAGATGGGCCCGCGGGTCTTCGTCTGACCAGGCATTTTAAGGCGGATCAGAATGGCAATATCCTGACGAAGGATATGGCCATGCCCGGATTCGAATTTCTGTCGGACCTGGCACCCAAGCCGGAAATTCCGGAAGATGCGGTGGATTACTACCAGTACGCAACGGCAATTCCCATCGCAAGTCTGCTGGCGCAGACCTGGGACCTGCAGCTGCTGGAAGAGGCCGGGGACATCGTCGGCGAGGAGATGGAGGCCTTCGGCGTTGATCTCTGGCTGGCGCCCGGGATGAATATTCAGAGGTCGCCCCTGTGCGGGAGGAATTTCGAGTACTACTCGGAGGACCCCCTGGTCACAGGCAACTGCGCAGCCGCCGAGACGAGGGGCGTGCAGAGGCACAAGAGTGCGGGTGCGACCATCAAGCACTTCGCCCTCAACAATCAGGAGGACAACCGCAATCATGTCTGCTCGCATGTCAGTGAGCGAGCCGCGCGGGAGATCTACCTGAGGGGATTCCAGATTGCGGTGGAGGAAGCGCATCCCTGCGCCATGATGACCTCTTACAATTTGGTCAACGGGGAGCACACGGCCAACAGCCATGACCTGCTGACCGGAATCGCAAGAGATGAGTGGGGATTTGACGGGATCATCATGACAGACTGGTGGACCACCGGCAGCATGGAAGGGATGGATCCAAGCGGATCCGCCGGCCGGAAGAAGTACGGAGATTCTTCTGCGGCCGGCTGTATCAAGGCCGGGAATGAGCTGATCATGCCGGGCAGTCAGGCGGACGTCGATGATATCATCCGGTCTTTAGGCAAGGAAGAAGGAGAGGTCAAATATCCTCTCACGCTCGGAGAACTGCAGAGGGGAGCGGCCAATGTCCTGAAGCTGATTCTGCGAATGGAGCGATGAGGCCGCGCCGGGCCGGGAAGTAAATAGAACGGGAGCAACTGTCTCTGCCGCCCCTAGGGGGAGGCGGAGGCAGTTTTTGGGTGCGCCCTTAAGGTTCATTTAAGGACGGGTGTCTATCCTATATCCAAGTCGATCCGGACGAGGGCGTCAGCGGATCACGGCTTGGAGAGGAGGAGACCATGGATGACTATTTCATCTTAATACCGGCCTATGAACCGGATGATACACTGTTTGGTCTGGTGAAAGACCTGCAGTCTAAGAGCGGATACCCGGAGGCCAGGCTCCATGTCCTGGTCGTAGATGACGGGAGCAGGGGGCCGGAGGCCAAGGCCGTCCTGGCGCAGCTGGAGGACCTTGCCGACCGGACAAAAGAGGGAGGCGACCCGGCAGCAGAAGGGCAGGCCGAGGGGACGGAGAGCGCCTTCAACTTGATGATCCTGCACCATCCCCAGAACCGGGGGAAAGGCGCGGCCCTCCGGACAGGCCTGGCTTATCTGGGGCAGTTTGGCAAGAAGCCCGGGGTCCTGGTCCTGATGGATGCGGACGGCCAGCACAAGGTGGATGACGCCTTACATCTGGCGCACCGGTGCTTGTATGGGGCCAACGGCCTCTATCTGGGGAGCCGGCACTTCAGCGGGAAAATCCCCTTGAGAAGCAAGACCGGAAACCGTCTGACCAGACAGATTTTCACCCTGATGACCGGCCGGAGGGTGACAGATACGCAGACGGGGCTCAGGGCCTTCTGCACCGCCTATATCCCCAAATTGTGCAAGATCAGCGGAGACCATTATGAGTATGAGATGCGGATGCTTCTGGAATTTGCCGCAGATCGGATCCCGATCTACGAGATTCCCATTGAGACAGTCTATGAGAACAACAACGCATCCAGTCACTTCCATGCGGTGAGAGATTCCATCCGAATCTACCGGGTTCTCTTCGAGCAGATGATCTCCTTCGCCGGTGTGTCTATGGCATCCTTTGGACTGGACTACCTGCTCTATGCCTTCCTAACTATGATGATGCTTCCGGTTGTCGGCGCCAATGTGCTGGCCCGTCTGATCAGCGCCGCCTTTAACTACAGTATGAATCGGAAACTGGTATTTCATCATCGGGATAAGCCGGGACAGAGTCTCTACCGGTATGGACTGACCGCGGTCCTGGTTCTTTGCGCGGACACCTGTATCGTCTATGGGCTGACAGCTTTGGGGCTGGGTGCGCTGATGGCCAAGCTGATCGCGGAACCGACCGTATTCATCCTAAGCTATCTGATTCAGAAGAATTTCGTATTCGCAAGAAAGGAGGTGCCCTATGTGGCCTGAGAGAAGAGAGAGGGAGGAGATCCCAGAGGAGGAAACGGCCGCAAGGGGCCGGGAAATGAATGAAAGGGACGAGAGGGCCGAGAAGGCCGGGAAGCGGGGCCGGGGCAGACGCCGCGCGGGAAAGAGATTTCGCATCGCCTCGACGGCGGCCCTGATCGCCTTCAGCAGCTACCTCCTCCTGGACACCTTCGTATTGGCCCGTGCCTACAGTGCATCCGGCCAGAGTTCCATCAGCAGCTCGGATTTCGCGAATTTAAAGTCATCAAACAGCTCTACAGGGACTTCTTCTACCAAGTCGAGCGGCAAGAGCTCGAAGAAGACAACGGAGACACAGACCCAGGGAAGCAGCGGAACCGGCGTGTATGCGAATGCCACCGTGGTCGGGACCTATTCGGATGACAAGCTGAACATCACAGTCTACCGCTTCTATGAGAACAGTACCTATATCTATGCGGCAGATGTTCAGGTGACCTCCGCAGAGTATATCAAGAGCGCGTTCGCCCAGGGGACCTACGGGAAGAATGTGACGGCCAAGACGTCCAGCATCGCCGACAGCGTCGGCGCGATTCTGGCAATCAACGGGGATTACTATGGGGCGCAGGAGTCCGGCTATGTGATCAGAAACGGGGTCCTCTACCGGTCCACGGCAGACAGTGACGATCAGGTCCTTGTGATTGGGACAGACGGGACCATGAAAGTGGTCAGCGCCTCCGAGGCCAGTGCGCAGGACCTGCTCGACCAGGGGGCCTGGCAGGCATACAGCTTTGGCCCGGGTCTGATTCAAAACGGCAAGATCAGCGTCAGCAGCAACTCTGAGGTGGGCAAGGCCATGGCCTCCAATCCGAGAACGGCCATTGGTCAGATCGGGCAGGGACACTATGTCTTTGTCGTCTCCGACGGCCGCAGCAGTGAGAGCCAGGGACTTTCCCTCTACCAGCTGGCGCAGTTTATGCAGTCCCTGGGCGCTACAACCGCCTATAACCTGGACGGGGGAGGCTCTTCTACCATGGTCTTCCAGGGAAAAGTAATCAATAATCCCACAACAACGGGACGTGGAACAAGTGAGAGGAGTGTGAGCGACATTGTCTATATCGGAAGTTAAGAGAAGAAGCAGAAATTATGGATTGTTGACAGGATTTTTCCTGGCCTTCGGAATCATCTACGAGTCCTTCAGCCATGGGGTCTATGATCCGGCCATGTACCTGGCCTTCCTGGTCCCCCTCTTCGGAGGACTGATTCCGACCCTGGTCCTTTGGATGAGGCCCGGCGCAGTCAATCGGCTGCAGGTCTCACCCCTGACCCTAAGCATCTGGGACGCGGCCGTATTGACTCTGACTTTGGGATGTGTGATCAGCGGTGTACTGACCATCTACGGGACCAGCAATCGCTTGATTCGGGGATACTGGCTGGCAGGGGGCGGGCTTGTCCTTGCAGCCATCCTCCTCCTGGACAGAGACTTGCGGGGCGGAGGAAAGCGCGCCGAGGGGGTCTTGTTCCGCAGGCAGGGAAAGGCGCACCGAGGGAGTCTTGCTCCGCAGGCAGGGGAAAGCACGTCAGAGCAAGAAGAGAATTGACTTTACGCAATCATTTGAGTAGAATAGGCCTTGTTCACAAAATAGCCATAAAGTATGCAGGGACGATCTCTGCTTCAATCGATTGGAAGTCTTATGAGAGAAACAAAGCAGGAGCAAACGGGCAGGAAGAAAAAGAAGTCGGGATGGATCTACAACATCTTAATCGGCATCTGTCTTCTGGTTATTGTATATTCGGGCGCCAGGATCCTGCTGACCCTGAAGGATTATCACGACTCGGAGCAGGTCTATAAGAATGCGAGAAATGCGGTGTCCGTGGCAGACACATCGAAAGAAAAGCCTGCCGAATGGTATGAAGAGGTCAAGGTCAACTTCCCCGACCTGCTCAAGCAGAATGATACGATTAAGGCCTGGATCTACATGGAGAACAACGAGCACGTCAGCTACCCGGTTCTCTATAAGGAGAACGACGATAACTTCTGGCTGCGCAAATCCATGGATGGCAAGTACGCCATTGCCGGATCCATCTTCCTGGAGGGGAAGAACCGACCCAACTTCGAGGATTACCACTCCCTGGTCTATGGGCACCAGATGAATAACAAGACCATGTTCGGAAGCCTGAGCGACTACAAGGATGACCCGGACTACTACCGCGATCACCAGTATTTTCAGATCATTCGCGGCGATGTGGTCTACCGCTATCAGGTCTTTGCCTGGTCGGACCAGAATGAGGACAGCGAGGTCTACGCCATTCACAAGGACAAGGGAGAGGCCTATGCCAAATATCTGGACCTGCTCCAGAAACACGCCATGACGAAGACGGGCCTGCCGGTCAGCGTGGATGACAAGGTGGTGACCCTGTCGACCTGTTCCAAGACCTCCGACCGCTTTATTGTCAGCGGGAAGCGGGTGGCCGCCTACGTGTATTCGACCGGACAGGTTCTGGATGAGGCCGGGGCCAATGCCTATGAGAGTCAGAACCCCTGACAGGGAGAGAACTACAATCCGAGATGAGGCCGAGGGGCCGCGGGGAAACAGGGTACTGCTTCTCCGCGGCCCCTTTCCTGGTGCGCCCGGCGGCGCGGGATGATACCCGAATAGCACTTGCTTCAGGATAAGCCCGATCGGGACGGTCGAATCGAAGCTTCGTCTCAGCCGTCAACAGAGAAGGCGAAGACCGTCCGGCTACGCCGGGGCCGGCCCGGAAGAATCAGGGGCGGGATAAAGCTGCTGACATTGATGGCGTTGGGGAAGTACTGGGTCTCGAGGCATATGCCGCCCTGCTTGGGATAGTGGCAGCCTCCCTTGCCAAATTCTCTCTCGTCAATGTAATTGCCGGTATAGACCTGGATCCCGGGCAGATCACTTGAAACGGTCATCCGCCGACCGGAGCCCGGATCATAGAGTGCGGCTACGGGACGGACCCGGCCGTCGTAGTTCTCTGGAATCCAGTTGTGATCGTAACCGCCCGCCCAGATCAGCTGATCATAGTCGGCGCCGAAGTCTCTGCCGATGGGCTTGGGGGTCCGGAAATCCATGGGACTTCCCTCGACCGATCGGATCTCCCCATCGGGGATGGAGGCAGCGTCGGCATAGGTGAAGCTGTCGGCGTGAATCTGCAGCAGGTGATTTAAGATCCGACCGGAATTATGGCCGGCCAGGTTAAAATAGCTGTGGTTGGTAGGGTTGAAGAGGGAGGGTCGGTCGCAGCTGCCCTCGTAGTCGATCGTCAGCTGCCGATCCTCGTCCAGCCGGTAGCGAACGGTCAGGGTCAGATTGCCCGGAAAGCCCATATCCATGTGAGGACTTGTGATGCGGAAGGCGATCGCGTCCTCCTGCAGGTCTGCCAGATCCCAGACGCGGTGATGAAAGGAGTCGGAGCCGGAGTGGAGATTGTTGTCTCCGTCGTTCTTCTCCAGTTGATAGGAGAGACCATTCAGGCGAAAACGCGCCTTCCCGATCCGGTTGGCATTGGGGCCGACCAGAGCGCCGAAGCAGGACTGATTTCGGAAGTAAGATTCCAGGTCCCGGTAGCCCAGGACAATATCCGCTGCCTTCCCGGTTCGATCAGGGACTTCGAGGGACAGGAGGACGGCTCCCAGATTCATGAAGCGGGCCCGCAGGCCTCTTTGGTTGGAAATCGTCCAGACCTTCACCTGCTCTCCGTGGGGCCCCCTGCCCCAGATCTTCGCCTCTTGCATCTTCCCCTCCTCTGCTGTGACTTGGTCGATCAATCTGTATCTTATTCTAGAAATATGGGAGACGGCTGACAAGAGGTGATCGGGGGGCCCTGTGCGGATTCGACCGAACGAGAAAAAGTTGCGTATCCGGGAGGCAGAAGGTAAAATACGGACTATGAAAGAGATAAAAAATAATGAACAACTGCATAAAGTAGGGGGGACAAGGTCTGAGAACCCGGGCCCCAAGAAGAAGAAGAAAAACAAGGTCTGGCGAGTCATCCGGCTGATCCTTCTGATTTTTCTCATCCTTATAGCCTTTGCCGCAATCTATCTGCTGGCTGGAGGCTATGCCGGCAAGCTCATCTCCATGCACGACGAGGCGGTTAAGCTTGTGGCCGACTCCACGGAGGAGACCTTCGAGAGCACCAGGTCCAGCTACGTCTATGACAAAGACGGCAATGAGCTGGCGGAGCTGGGAGGCCAGAAGAAGATCCAGTATGTATCCAGCGACAAGATGCCCAAACAGGTGAAGGAGGCCTTTGTATCGATTGAGGATAAGGGTTTCTACAGCCACCCCGGAGTCAGTCTCAAGGGAATTGCTCGGGCGACCCTGGCTATGATCCGAAAGGGCAGGGTCTCGGGAGGCGGCTCTACCATCACGCAGCAGCTGGCCAGAACGGTCTTTTTGACCCAGGACAAGACCTGGGAGCGCAAGGTGGAGGAGCTCTTCGTCGCGTTTGAAATCGAGAGAAAGTATTCTAAGGACCAGATCCTCAACTTCTATATCAATAACGTCTATTTCATGAATGGCTTCTATGGAATCGGTGCCGCATCGCAGGGCTATTTCAGCAAGGACGTCAGCGAGCTGAGCCTGGCGGAAATCACCTTCCTCTGTGCCATCCCTAACCGGCCCAGCTACTATGATCCGATCAACCACTCGGAGAATACGGTGGTCAGGCAGGATCTGATTCTTCGGAATATGTTGAAGGACAAGAAGATCAGCCAGGAGGACTATGACCAGGCCAAGAGCCAGCAGATCGCCCTGAACCTGTCCGAGGACAATAAAGAGTTCCACAATTACGAGACGACCTTCGCAGAGTACTCCGCAGTGCGAGCCCTGATGGCGGCAGACGGCTTCAATTTCCAGTACCAGTTCGCCAGTGATGAGGAGCGCAAGACCTACGAGGAGTCCTACGGCAAGGAGTACGACACCTACGCCACGGAACTCTATACCGGCGGCTATAAGATCTACACCAGCCTGGATGCCAACCTCCAGAAGTCCCTGCAGGATGCAATTGACAAGAACATGAGCAAGCTCGCGGAGACGACGGATAAGGGGATCTACGCGGCCCAGTCTGCCGGAACAATCATTGACAATGCGACCGGCAATGTCGTGGCGATTGTCGGCGGCCGCAGCCAGGACAATATCAAGACCTATAGCTTAAACCGCGCCTATCGGTCTTACCGTCAGCCAGGCTCCTCCATCAAACCGGTCCTTGTCTACACGCCGGCACTGGAGACCGGGAAGTACACGCCCACAAGCCGGGTGGAGGACAGTCCCATCAAGAACGGACCGCAGAACTACGGCAACAGCTACATGGGCAGTGTCACCTTGACCCAGGCTGTGGCTTACTCTCTGAATACGGTCGCCTGGAATATCTTCAAGGAAGTGAAGCCGGCCAAGGGCCTTCAGTATCTCTATAAGATGCATTTTGCGAGGATTTCCAAGAATGACGAGAACCTGGCTGCCGGCATCGGCGGACTGACCAACGGGGTCACGACTGTGGAGATGGCCTCCGCCTATGCGACTCTGGAGAATGACGGTAAATACCGCGAGCCCACCTGCATCGATCATATGGATGACAAGAACGGCAACACCATCTATAAGAACAACCACGAGGAGACCCAGATCTACAAGGCAGACTCCGCCCACCAGATGGTTACGATGATGAAAGCGGTTCTTGACTATGGTACCGGTAAGGGCTTAAAGCCCAATAACCAGGCAGCCGCGGCCAAGTCGGGAACGACCAACGACTACAAGGACGGCTGGTTCTGCGGCTTCACTCCCTACTATACGACAGCCATCTGGACCGGCTATGATACGCCCAGGTCCATGCAGAATCTGACCGGGGCCAACTATCCGGGCAAGATCTGGAGAGACGTTATGAATGCGGCTCACAAGAAGCTGACTTATAAGGATTTCTCCTGGGATAAGTCCAAGATTAGCTCCTCAGATGCCGTGTCCGACGGGACCACTTCCGACAGCGATGCCTCTAAGCAGAAGGATGCCGGTACGGATGCGCAAGATGACAAGAGCGGGAAGGAAAAGGGAGAACCGGGGAAGAGCGAGTCGGCACCGGCCGATGGTTCCTCCAAGGACAGCAAGAAGACCACTCCTTCTGGTGGCAGCGGAGACAAGTCCACGGATGCAAGCGGCGGGGGGACCAAGACCGGCCCGGCCACGGGTCATTGAGGACCTTTCCTTCTGCCGGGCAAGTGAAATTGACAAATCCTCCCTCTTGCTATTTTAGGGAGGGTTTGTTACTATTTATAAGCTGATTTCTCATTGGAGAAGTCATCGGCGTGTGGCTCAGCTTGGTAGAGCGCTACGTTCGGGACGTAGAGGTCGCAGGTTCAAATCCTGTCACGCCGACGGTTTGCGGGGAAGAGTTTCGGAGTCTATCCGAAGCTCTTTTCTTATTTACAGGGCAGGCCCGCCAGAAAAGGCAAAAAGCCTGTGCAGAATGAGTAGAAGGAAGGGGAGCCTGGGAGAAAAGATGCGAATCCTACTTTTTGCGGCCCTCTGGCCGGAGGCAAGCGGTTTGGTCAGGGCCATGGATATGAAGACCTATCACGGGAGCCTGCCCTATCGCCAGTATCAGGACCGGGGGGGAGAGATCCTCCTGACCATAAGCGGGGTGGGGCCGGTGGCTATGGCTGCCGCCGTCGGAGCAGTCCTTGCTCTGCAGGGGCCGGGACAGGCAGTCTTAATCGGAAGTGCGGCAGGCGCCCCGCCATCGGAAGTGGGCAGGCTCTACCGGATTCATCGGCTGGTCGATGCTGATGGAGGACGCAGCTTCTATCCGGACCTGATCTACCCCCATGCCTGCCCCCTTCCGGAAGCTACCCTATACAGCCGGGCCGAGGTCCGGAGGAAGACGGAGCTTGCGGCGGAAGGAGCGGGGACGGACTTGCCACAGGAGCTGGCGGTGACTCTTTTTGACATGGAGGGGGCGGCCTTCTTTCAGGCGGCCAATATCTTCTTGGGGCCCCAGCAGATTCACATCTTAAAGCTGGTCTCGGATCAAGGACTGGCAGAGGGAGAGAAGATGAGCCCGCAGACGCTTGCGGCCCGCATCAAGGGGGCCCTGCCACAGATACAGGCCTACCTTAAGGACCTGATCCGGGAGCAGGAGAGGGAGGAAGAGGAATCGGCCCGACGCAGGAGTGCCCTGCCATCGGAGGAGGAGTCCGCAGCCTGGGCCCGGGCCCTCGCCTGCTCGGCCAGCATGGGAAGTCAGCTCCGGCAGCTGCTTGTCTATGCGGGGCTTGCCGGCAGGGACTGGAGGAAGCATCTGGAGGAGATGAAGCGTAAGGGGAGACTGCCCCTATCCGACCGGAGACAGGGGAAGCTTCTCCTGCAGGAGCTGACAGACTGGGTGATGCGAGATGCATGAGCACTTTAGCCATATTTACATTGAAAAGAGGGCGGTGGACCGGCCCGGGACCGAACGGATCCTGGAGCATTTCCCGGGGGCAAAGCGGATCCTCATTGACCACTACAAGGATGTATTCAACCGCAGGCATCAGGACCGGAGCCTCCAGGAGGCAAACCGAAGTCTGATTCTGGCGGTCCGTAAGGGGACGGCGGTCTACCCCGGGGCCCCCGTCTGCCAGAACTTCGGCAGGGCTCACTTCTACTATGCCTCCTCTGTCATGAACTGCCCCTTCAACTGCGAGTACTGCTATCTCAAGGGGATGTACCCGTCAGGAAACATCGTCATATTCGTCAATCCGGAGGAGATCATGGAGGAGGTGGATGGGCTCCTGGCCCGGCATCCAGTCTACCTCTGCATCTCCTATGACACGGACCTGCTGGCTTGGGAGGCCGTGACGGGCTATGTGTCCGCCTGGGCCGCTTTTGCGGCTGACCGGCCGGATCTGAGCCTTGAGATCCGGACCAAGGCAGCAATGCGGACAGGCTGGGAGGCCTATCGGGGGCGGAGGGACCTGATTTTCGCCTGGACCCTGTCCCCGGAGGCCTATGCCAGAGAGCTGGAACCGGGCGCTGCCGGCCTGTCCGCCCGCATAGAGAGCATGCGGGCAGCCATCCGCGCAGGGGTGACGGTGCGTCTTGCCCTGGACCCCATGATCTTTCGGCCGGGCTGGAAGAGGGCCTATGGGGACCTGGTGGATCGGATTTTCACGGAGATCTCTCCGGAGGATATCATGGATGTCGCTGTCGGGAGCTTTCGGATCTCAGCAGACTATCTGAGACAAATGCGCAGAAATCAGCCCTTCGCCGCCAGCGTCCAATTTCCCTTTGTGACAGAGAAGGGCTACTGCCATTATCCGGATCCTCTTCTGAAAGAGATGGAGGGCTTTCTGCGGAAGAAATTGCGGATGTATGTAGGGGAAGACCGGATCTTCTCCTGGCAGGGATATTGACGCCGGTGTGGCAGGGGAGTACACTGCAGAAAAATAGATTTGACGCAATATAAGCCGCAGAGGAGAATCCCAAATGGACATCAGGCAGTGGATTGAGCCGACCTTTACCCAGGGAGGATTTGGTCTGGAAGAAGAAAATCAGCGGGTGACTCCGGAGGGCTTTCTGGCACAGACGGACCATCCCTTCGGAGCGGATCCTGTCCTGGACAGGGATTTCTGCGAGAGCCAGCTGGAGATCATCACCGGAGTGCATAAGAGCCCGCGGGAGGCGGCAGAGGCGCTCGGCGCCAAGCGGCTTGCGGCCGCCCGCTTCCTGGCAGAGAGAGAGGATCCGGAATGGCTCTGGCCCTTCTCCAATCCGCCCTATCTGCGGTCGGAGGATGACATCCGGATCGCCCGATTCACGGGAGAGAGGGCAGAGAAGACCCGCTACCGCAAGTACCTGGCGGGAAAATACGGGAAGAAGAAGCAGTCCCTCTGCGGGATTCACTTTAATTTCTCCTACCCGCAGGCTTTCCTGGACCAGCTGGGACGAGAGGGGGTCTCTGCGGATCAGATCTATCTGAATTTGGCCGAGAAAGTCCTGGCCTATGCCTGGCTTGTGGTTGCCCTGACGGCGGCCTCTCCTCTGATGGACGCCTCCTTTTTCGGGGGGAAAATGGGAGAGAGTCAGGCCGGCCGATATTCCTCCTATCGGTGCTCAGACAGGGGTTACTGGAATACGTTTGAACCGGTTCTGGATTTCGACGCCATTCCCAACTATCTGGAGTCCATGAACTATTACGTGGAGACCGGCAAGCTCTATTCCGCGGCGGAACTTTACTATCCGGTCCGCCTCAAGCCGGCCGGGGTCAATGACCTGGATAAGCTGCGAGAGGGGGTCGACCATATCGAATTGCGGATGCTGGATGTTAATCCCCTGCGGGACGAGGGGATCGATCCCGGGGATCTGGACTTTCTGACCCTCCTCCTGCTCTACCTGACGGGCCGGCCCAAGATGGACCTGTCCGTCATGCGACAGAGACGGGCCATGCGCAATATGAAGCAGGCAGCCGCCTATCCGTTGGAGGAGGTCTCCCTCTTCTGGATCGACGGGAGGATGCACCCCCTGCCCAGGCTGGCGCTTCAAATTCTCCGGGATATGGAGGCGGTGCTGGGAGAGCATGAGGCGATTTCCTATCAGATACAGAAGATAAAGGAGCCGGACCGGCGCTATACAAATCAGATCCTGCGCCGCTATAGCAGAGACTATGTGGGTAAGGGTCTGGAGCGGGCGCAAGAGCTGGCAAGGCCCCGGGAGTCAGCAGGAGATTCGGGATCAGGAAGAGGTCTGTGACCTATGACAAGGGCAGGACCGGGTAGGGAGAGAATATGACGAAAATCGACTTGATCACAGGATTCCTGGGATCCGGCAAGACCAGCTTCTTGCGCCCCTACGCGGGATACCTGATCCGGGAGGGGCAGAATATCGCCATCCTGGAGAACGACTTCGGGGCGATCAATGTGGACCGGATGCTCTTGTCAGATTTGGAGGGGGATCGGTGTGACGTGGAGATGGTCCTGGGCGACAGGGACTATGAGACCCACCGGCGGCGCTTTAAGACCAAGCTCATCACTCTGGGCATGCTGGGCTACGACCGGATCCTGGTGGAGCCCTCGGGCGTCTATGATGTGGATGAGTTCTTTGACACTCTGCAGGAAGAACCCTTAAACCGCTGGTATCAGATCGGGAGCGTGATTGCGATTCTGGATGCCCACCTGCCGGAAGAGACCGATGAAGAGACCGATTATCTTCTGATCTCGCAGCTGGCCAACGCAGGAAAGGTAGTTCTCTCCAAGAGCCAGGAAGTGGATCCGGCTTCCCTCCCCCGGCTCATCGCCCATGTCAACCGGGCCCTGGAGCATTTCCACTGTGATCGAAGACTGGACCCGGAAGAAGTGGAGACGAGACCCTGGAGCCGGCTGACCGATGAGGACTTCGACCGGATCAGCCGGGCAGGCTACAGGAGGGCGGACCACCTCAAGCTCCCGGTCAGCCGGGAGGACCAGTACGATCAACTCTTCTATATGAACGTGCAGGCTTCGTCCGAAGAGATCGAGCAGAAGCTGCAAGAGATCTTCTCGGATGCGGCCTGTGGGAGGGTGCTTCGGATCAAGGGATACCTGAGATACGAGAGGGGGTCGGCTGCGGCCTGGCTCAAGGTCAATGCCACTGCCGACAAGATTGAACTGGCAGAGAGCAAAGAGGGACAGGAGGTCCTGATTGTGATCGGGGAGGAGCTGAACCGGGAGCGGATCGGTGGCTATTTTCACTATCGCTACGGGACAGACAAGACCCAGTGAGGAGCAGTGATATGAGATATCGGGCGGCAATTTTTGATATGGACGGAACCGTTCTGAATACCCTGGATGACCTGGTGACAGCCCTAAACTGGGCGCTGAAGCAGTGTGGTCACCGCCATGACTATCAGGGAGAAATAGTCCGGCAGTTCTTCGGGTCCGGCGTCAATGTGGCGATTCAGCGGGCCCTTGCCTACGAGGGAGGCCTGGGGGAGAGAGACCTGGTCCGAATCGGAACGCCGGGATTTGAGACCGTGGACGGGGTGCCGGACGCAGAAGTAGAGCGGATCGCAGCAATTTACAAGCCCTACTATGCCGGGCACTCCAATGAAAAGACCGGCCCCTATCCGGGGATCCTAAGCCTCTTGAAGCAGCTGCACGAAAAGAAGATGCCGACGGCTGTCGTGTCCAATAAGCCCGATGAGGCGGTCCGGATCCTGACGGAGGAGGTCTTTGCCGGGCTCTTTGACGTCTATATCGGCGAGCGGGAGGGGATTCCCAGAAAACCGGCCAGGGATATGACTGACCTTGTCTTAAGGCGCCTGGGCCTTGCTCCGGCAGATGCGGTCTATATCGGGGATTCCGAGGTGGACATGCAGACGGCTGCAAATGGCGGCATGGACTGCATCAGTGTGGACTGGGGCTTTCGCAGCCACGCCTTCCTCAAGGAGAGAGGGGCTTGTCCCATCGTCTCTGACGCCAAGGCGCTTGCGGCGGAAATCCTGCGGGACTAGAGCAGACTCTGTAGGACTAGAGCAGACTCTGTAGGACTAGAGCAGACCCTGTAGAACTAGAGCAGATCCTGTAGAACGAGGGAAGATCCGGTCGGCTCACAGGATTGGGAAGCGTTGGCAGGGACAGACAAATTTTCCCGAATGTTCTTAACAGAAGCGGAACAGAAGTGCTAGAATGACAGTGAATTTCAGGTGATTTTTCGAAGGGAAAACTTCAGCTTTGCCGACGGAATCCGCCGGAGGCCTCGCTGTGAGTGTTAAGCAAGGGAGTCTGCAATGGCCCAGGAATTAGTTGAGAAATTACAGGTACAAAAGGCATTTACCATACCGATCTTCGGGGGGATTGACATCTATGAATCGCTCCTGATCAGCTGGCTGGTCATGGCAATCCTGATCGTCCTGTCCCTATGGCTGACCAGCCATCTGTCCGTGGACCATCCGTCCAAAAAGCAGCTCTTTGCCGAGAGCGCCGTGACCTGGCTTGACAATTTCGTCAAGGGCATGCTGGGGGACGGAGCGGCCGAGTATTCGACCTATCTGGAGACCATCCTGCTCTACATCGGCCTCTCCAATATCATCGGCCTGCTGGGAATGAAGCCTCCCACCAAGGACTTGAGCGTCACCATCGCTCTTGCGCTTATGTCCATTGTCCTGATTGAGGCGGCCGGCATTCGCAAGAAGGGAGTGGGCGGCTGGCTCAAGGCCTTCACCAAGCCAATCGCAATCATTACTCCCATCAACATCCTGGAGGTCTTCATCCGGCCCCTCTCCCTGTGTATGCGACTCTTCGGCAATGTCCTCGGGTCTTATGTCATTATGGAGATTATCGAGTACATCGTTCCCGTGGGCCTGCCGCTGGTCTTCAGCGCGTATTTTGATATCTTTGACGGCTTTATACAGGCCTATGTCTTCGTCTTCCTGACATCCCTCTTCATCGCGGAGGCAGTCGAGGATTGACGCAGGAGGAGAGGAAAGTCCTCTAACCGAGATAATAGCGGCCAAGGCCGATATTATAGAGCCCGCAGGGGCAGAGAAACGTGGAAATCGTTCCAAAATCAATATTTTGAATTTCAGGAGGAGAAAACATGAGTGTTACAGCAATTGGAGCAGGTATCGCAGCAATCGCGTGCATCGGTGCAGGTCTTGGAATCGGGATTGCGACCGGTCACGCAGCAGACGCCATTGCAAGACAGCCGGAGGCGGACAAGAAGATTCAGGCCAACCTGATTCTGGGCGCTGCGCTCTCAGAGGCGACCGCTATCTATGGCTTCGTTCTGGGGATTCTGATTATTTTCATGCTGGGTTGATCCGCTTTCAGACAGGACCCGTGAAACAGGAGCCGGGAATGGAGAAGCAGTAAGTTAGGAGAGGACATGTTACACATCGATTTGACAATTTTGTGGATCATCATAGATCTTGTGATCCTCTACTTTATCCTGAAGAAGTTCCTCTTCGGCAGAGTGCGAGAGGTCATGGCCAAGCGGGAAGAGCAGATTAAGAAGTCCTACGATGATGCGGCAAGCGTCAAGGCCGATGCCCAGGCTCTGCACGAGAAGTACGAGGCCCAGCAGGAGTCTGCCAGGGCGGAGGCGGCCAAAATCCGCACCGAGGCGATTAAGAAGGCGAATGCCGAGTATGACAAGATCCTGGATGAAGCCAAGGGCCGGTCTGACAAGCTGATTGCAGAGGCGCAGAAGAAGGCCAGGGCCGCAGCGGAGATCGAGCGCCGCGAGGCAGAGGAGAAGATCACAGATCTGGTCAAGAATGCCGCTGCCAAGCTGGTAGAGTCTCAGACGGACGAGCAGATGTATGATGCCTTCCTGAAGGAAGTGGAGAAATAAATGAGCGAGACCAATACAAGGGATGTGAGCACAATGCTTCAGGCCAAACTCCGGTGCGTGACACCGCCGTCAGAGAAGCAGCTTGCTCAGTTCAAGGAGTTTTTATCAAGACGCTATCATACCGCAAGCGCGGCGGATGTGAACCTGACCCTGGAGACCGATCCTTCGGTCGGCGGAGGCTTCATTCTGTCCGTGGGCTCCGATGAGTTCGACTGGTCCACCAGGGGCAGAGAGCGCCAGTTCGAGGACCAGATTGACGGGGCTCGGCAGAGGGCTTCGGGACATGCAGATCAGGAAAAGATCATGTCGGTCATGCAGGCGGCCGTAGAGGAGTTTCACCTGACAGCCAAGGCCTCTGAGGTCGGGACGGTGGAGACTGTGGGAGACGGAATTGTCACCATCAGCGGACTCGACCACGTCCAGTATGGGGAGATTGTCTTATTTGACAACGGCGTCAAGGGCATGATCCAGGATATCAAGTCTGACGGTGTCGGAGCCATCCTCTTCGACCAGGAGGGGACGATCGGTGAGGGCAGTCATGTGACCGGAACCGGCAAGCAGGCGGGGATGCCCGTCTCAGACGCCTATCTGGGCCGGGTGGTCGATGCGCTCGGAAATCCCATCGACGGAGGCGAGTCGATTAAGACATCGGAGTATCGGCCCATAGAAAATGCGGCACCGGGCATCATCGACCGGCAGCCGGTTACCGTTCCCATGCAGACCGGGATTCTTGCGATCGACTCGATGTTCCCCATCGGCCGCGGCCAGCGTGAGCTGATCATCGGCGACCGGCAGACCGGAAAGACAGCCATTGCGACGGATACCATTCTCAACCAGAAGGATAAGAACTGCATCTGCATCTATGTGGCAATCGGGCAGAAGTCATCCACCATCGCGGGGATTGTCAACACGCTCAAGGCACATGAGGCTATGGATTATACTGTTGTTGTGGCATCCACAGCTTCCGACCCGGCCCCCCTGCAATATGTTGCCCCGTACTCGGCAACGGCTCTGGCAGAGTACTTCATGTACAAGGGCAAGGATGTGCTGATCGTCTATGATGATCTGTCCAAGCACGCTGTCGCCTATCGGGCCCTGTCCCTGCTTCTGGGTCGGTCTCCCGGACGAGAGGCCTACCCCGGCGATGTCTTCTACCTGCACTCCAGGCTTCTGGAGCGCTGCGCCCGTCTCTCAGAGGAACTGGGCGGCGGATCGATCACGGCCCTGCCCATTATTGAGACCCAGGACGGCGACGTTTCAGCCTATATTCCGACCAATGTGATCTCTATTACAGACGGGCAGATCTTCCTGGAACAGGATCTCTTCTTTGAGGGTCAGAGGCCCGCGGTCAATGTGGGCCTGTCGGTATCCCGTGTCGGCGGCGCTGCACAGACCAAGGCCATGAAGAAGGCGGCCGGATCCCTGCGAATTGATCTGGCCCAGTACCGGGAGATGCAGGTGTTCACCCAGTTCTCCTCCGACCTGGATGAGGCGACCAAGAATCAGCTGGCCCAGGGAGCAGTGCTCATGGAACTGCTCAAGCAGCCGCTTGAGGCCCCCATGTCTGTCAGTGATCAGGTCATCAGCCTCCTGGTTGCAGAGAACAAGAAGATGATCCATGTCCCGGTCAAGGAGGTCAAGGATTATCAGAGAGATCTTCTTGCCTTCTACGCGGACCAGCATCCGGAGATCGCGGGAGAGATCAATAAGAGCGGCCGACTGTCAGAGGCTCTGATCGAGTCGGTCCTGACTGCCGCTGATGAATTCGCATCCATACAGGAGAAAGCCAGGGCCTAAGAATCGGACCTTGCTTGGATTGAAACAGTACAGAGGAATTTCATGGGCCAGATACGTGAGATCAGAGATCGGATCAGCAGCATTGAGAACACGATGAAAATCACCAATGCCATGTATATGATTTCGTCTACGAAAATGAATAATGCCAGGAAATCCCTGGCAGCCACCGAGCCCTATTTCTACGCTCTGCAGGACATGTTTGCCCGCGTCATCCGTCATCTGCCGGAGGGCTTCCACCATCCCTATCTGGACAATCGTGAGAAGCTTCGGCAGGAGGGGGGCTTGCGCAGAGCGATTATCTGCGTGACCGCGGACAAGGGGCTGGCCGGCGCCTACAATCACAACATCATCAAGTTGACGGAGGAACTTCTGGCGGACCACAAAGACGGGATGCTCTTTACGGTCGGAGAGGTGGGAAGACAGTACTTCCTCCAGCACCAGATTGAGGTCGACGGCGAGTTCCACTATACGGCGCAGAAGCCGACCCTGGGACGAGCCAGAAATATCGCCTTTGAGATGCTGGATCTCTTTGAGGGGGAGAAGATAGATGAGGTATTTATCGTCTTCACCTCCATGAAGAATTCTGTGGAGATCCAGTGCAATATGACCCAGCTTCTTCCCTTGATCCGGCTTGACGCAAAGCCCTTCAATCAGGGAGAGGCCATGGCGGTCATGGGGATCCAGGAGGACTTTGAACTGGAACCCAACGCCTCGGAGCTCCTCTACAATGTGGTTCCGGACTATCTGACCGGCTATATCTATTCGGCCCTGGTCGAGTCCTTCTGCGCGGAGCACTCCGCCCGTATGCAGGCCATGGACAGTGCCAATAAGAATGGGCAGGAACTCATGCAGGAGCTCAATATTCTCTATAACAGAGAGCGGCAGGCGCAGATCACCCAGGAGATCACAGAAGTTGCAGCGGGAGCTAAGGCCAGAGCCCAGCAGCTGGCCGAAGCCGCGGAACGAAAGAAGCATAGGAAAGGAGTTGTACCGGATGCAAATCGGTAAGATTGTGCAGGTCATGGGACCTGTCGTGGATGTGGAATTTGCGGAGGAACCTCTTCCGATCATCAAGTCAGCTCTGCAGGTGGATAACCACGGCAAGAAGGCAGTGATGGAGGTCTCTCAGCATGTCGGTGACAATACGGTTCGCTGCATCATGCTGTCCGCCTCCGAGGGACTGCAGAAGGACATGCCCGTTCTGGCGACGGGCGCGGGGATCGAGGTTCCGGTAGGAGAACAGAACCTGGGTCGTCTCTTTAATGTCCTGGGAGATACCATCGACGGCAAAGACCAGATCACAAGTGGAGACCAGTGGGAGATCCACCGCAGGCCGCCCAAGTTCACGGACCAGAACCCGGTGCAGGAGATTCTGGAGACCGGAATCAAGGTCATTGACCTGATCGCCCCCTATGCCAAGGGCGGTAAGGTCGGCCTCTTCGGAGGCGCCGGCGTCGGGAAGACGGTCCTGATCCAGGAGCTGATCCATAATATCGCAACCCAGCACGGGGGCTACTCCATCTTCACCGGGGTGGGAGAGCGGTCCCGTGAGGGCAATGACCTCTACTCGGAGATGAGCCAGTCCGGCGTCATCAAGAACACCGCCCTGGTCTTCGGCCAGATGAATGAGCCGCCCGGAGCCCGTATGCGCGTAGCCGAGACAGGCCTTACCATGGCGGAGTACTTTAGGGATGTGGAGCACAAGGATGTCCTCCTCTTCATCGACAACATCTTCCGATTCGTCCAGGCCGGATCAGAGGTATCCTCTCTTCTGGGGCGGATGCCCTCTGCCGTGGGTTATCAGCCCACCCTGGCCAATGAGATGGGAGAGCTGCAGGAGCGGATCGCCTCCACCAAGTCGGGTTCGGTCACTTCTGTCCAGGCTGTCTATGTGCCTGCGGATGATCTGACGGATCCCGCCCCCGCGACGACATTCGCCCACCTGGATGCGACGACGGTCTTAAGCCGTAAGATCGTCGAGCAGGGAATCTACCCTGCCGTCGATCCTCTGGGATCCTCTTCCAGAATCCTTGAGGAGAGCATTGTCGGCAAGGACCACTATGAGACCGCCCAGCGGGTCCTGCAGGTACTGCAGAAGTACAAGGAATTGCAGGACATCATCGCGATCCTGGGAATGGAAGAGCTGTCTGACGAGGACAAGCTGACCGTCTATCGGGCCAGGAAGGTGAGGAACTTCCTCTCCCAGCCCTTCTCCGTCGCCGAGCAGTTCACCGGAATCCCGGGCCAGTACGTGCCCCTGGAGGAGACCATCCGCGGATTCAAGGCCATCCTGGACGGACAGATGGATGAGTATCCGGAGAGCGCCTTCATGAATTGCGGGACAATTGACGATGTCGCAAAGAAGGCCAAGGAAGAGGCTTAGAAGACAAAAGGCAGACGTCTTGTTCCGGCTGCCGGAGGCGGACGGGAGAGACCGGGATAAGTGACTTAAGGAGTCAGGCTATGGCTGATCAGGCAACCTTCTTTCTGCGCGTGATCGCGTCAGACAAAAAATTCTATCATGATCAGGCTGAGGCCCTGATTGTGCAGACGGTGGACGGCCAGCAGGAGTTTCTGGCCCACCACAGCCAGGCGATCCTTGCGATTTCCCCGGGAGAACTGCGGATTCGCACCGGGGACGGGGAGTGGATCGACGTGGTCGCAGGCTATGGGTCCATGGTATTCGCCAATAACCGGGCAACTGTCCTGGTGGAGACCTGCGAGACCGAGGCCGAGCTGGATGCCAGAAGGGCGGAGGAAGCCCTCGAGAGGGCCAAGGAGCGCCTGCGGCAGCAGCAGAGCCAGAGAGAGTACCATATGACCCAGGCCGCCATGGCAAGGGCCCTCTCCAGACTCAAGTTCAAGGGCAAGGAAATGCACTGATCGTCACGGATAAGAGCGATAGGGAAGGTCACCCGGACCGGGCCTGCAGGAGACCTGCAGTCAGCCGGCCGGGTGATTTTTTGTCCCCCGGACTGCAGCAGAAGCGGGTGAAAAGATCCTTGACAGGCGGGGAGAATGCGCCTAGTATATAATTCAATTATGAACAGTTCGGGAAAGAACGGTTCGAGAAAGAACAGATTGACAGAGAAGGGTTCCCTGAGCAAGTCTTCAGGGAAACCGGTTCAGGTCAAGCGGTTGAAGAGAAATCGCGCAGAGAAAACAGTCCGAGAGATGAGTCGGAGGAACCGCCGGGGAGGGCAGAACCGCTGCCCTCTGCGGATACGGATGAGGAGGGGCCGATGATGTGCAAGAGAGAAGAGGAGAGCTGGCTGGGCCTGTCTGTTTACCGGCTTGCCAAGCGGATTCGGGAGGAATTGAAGCGGGCGAACCGGGAGGATGGGATCCCGGAGGAGCTGGCCAAGTGCGGTTGGCTCTTAAGCCTGATTGCGGGGCGGAAGGGGGATGTCTATCAGAAAGATCTGGAGACCATGACCCCCCTGGCCAAGTCCACCATCACCGGGATGGTTCAGACCCTGGAGGGGGCGGGACTCCTGCAGAGGGTCTCGGTTGAGCGGGATGCGCGTCTGAAGAAAATGATTCTGACCGAGAAGGGACAGGACTTCCAGAAGAGGTCCGATGAACATTTTCTGAAGCTGGAGCGCAGATTGAAGGGACAGATCAAGCAGAGCGACCTGGATTGCTTTATCCGGGTCCTTCGTCAGATGAATAGGAATTTCGAGGAGGAGTCATGATCAGGAAGTTAGCGGGACAGGTGAAAGAGTATAGGGGCGCTTCCATAGTCACCCCCCTCTTCATGCTCCTGGAGGTTGCCATGGAGATGATGATTCCCCTTGAGATGGGGAAGATCCTGGACCAGGGCGTCCAGGGGGGGAGCATGTCGGCGATCTTCTTCTACGGGGGAAGCATGATCCTCATGGCCCTGGTGGGACTTTTCGCGGGCTGTGGGGGCGGCAAGTACGGGGCAAGGGCCTCTGCCGGTTTTGCCCGCAATTTGAGGGAGGCCCTCTTTCGAAAGGTGCAGACCTTCTCCTTTGCCAATATTGACCACTTCTCCACGGCCTCCCTGGTCACGCGCATGACCACGGACGTCACCAACCTCCAGAACGCCTATCAGATGCTCCTGCAGATCGCAGTCCGGGCACCGGCCTCTATGATTGTTGCCATGATTATGGCCTTCTATATCAGCGCCAGGCTGGCCAGCATCTACCTGGTCATTGTCCTCCTTCTGGCCGGCCTGATGGCCCTGCTCATCTTCGTCGTACGAAGGCTCTTCACCCGGATCTTCCATGAGTATGACAATTTGAATGAGTCTGTCCAGGAGAATGTCACGGGAATCCGGGTGGTCAAGGCTTACGTCCGGGAGCGCACCCAAAAGGAGGTCTTCTCCAGGACCTCGAAGGCCCTGCGCAAGATGTTCGTCAGGGCGGAGTCTCTGATTGCAATCGGATCTCCGGCCATGTATCTGGCGGCCTACGGGTCCATCCTCCTGATCTCCTGGTTCGGCGCGCATATGATCGTCTCTTCGGAGCTTACAACCGGAGAACTGGTCAGTCTTCTTGCCTACTCCATGAACATTCTCATGTCTCTGATGATGCTCTCCTTCGTCTTCGTCATGATCACCATGTCCGTCGCCTCCGCAGAGCGCGTGACGGCCGTTCTTGACGAGGAGCCCGAGATCGTCAACCCAGAGGCCCCCCTCATGGAGGTCCCGAGCGGGGAGATCTGCTTCGACCATGTGAACTTCGCCTATAAGAAGGGGGCCGGTCACTTCGTCCTTTCCGACGTGAATTTCCGGATCGAGTCCGGGGAGACCATCGGGATCATGGGAGCGACCGGCTCTGCCAAGACCTCTCTTGTCAACCTGATTTCCCGCCTCTATGACGTGTCAGAGGGAAGTCTCCTGGTGGGCGGCCATGATGTCAGAGCCTATGATCTCAAGGTCCTGCGCGATGCCGTGTCCGTTGTTCTTCAGAACAATGTCCTCTTCACCGGGACAATCGCCGAGAACCTTCGCTGGGGGGATAAGAATGCCACGGAAGAGGACATCAGGAAGGCGGCAGGGATCGCCTGCGCGGACGAGTTCATTGACCGCTTTCCGGAGGGCTATGAGACCTTTATCGAGCAGGGAGGAACCAATGTCTCCGGCGGCCAGCGGCAGAGGCTCTGCATCGCCAGAGCTCTTCTGAAGAAGCCCCGGATTCTGATCCTGGACGACTCCACCTCGGCGGTCGATACCGCAACGGACGCCAGAATCCGCAAGGCCTTCCGGGAGGAACTCCCGGAGACAACCAAGATCATCATCTCCCAGCGGGTCTCCTCGGTCCTGGACGCCGACCGGGTGATGATTATGGATGACGGCAGAATCAATGCCTTCGACCGGCCGGAGAATCTCCTGAAGACCAATGAGATATTCCGCGATATCTATGAGGCGCAGACCGGGGGAGGAAACGGTGACTTCGATGAGAATGGAGGTGAGGACGCATGAATCAATCTAAGAGAGGCAGGAGAACCGCCGGGGCTAGCCGGGCCAATTTCGCGGTCCTGAAGCGCCTGGTCGGGCTTCTCTTTTCGGCCTACCCCTTCCACCTGGCGCTGGTGATCATGTGTATCTTTCTTGGCGTATTTGCCAATGTGCAGGGCAATCTCTTCATTCAGACCCTGATCGACAGCTATATTCTTCCCCTGACCAGGCAGGTATCCGCAGGACAGGCGGCGGATTTCGGGCCTCTTCTGGGAGCCATGCTCAGGGTGGCAGCTTTCTATGCTGTCGGCATCGGCGCGGTCCTGACCCAGGGCCTTTTGATGGCCAGGGTCACCCAGGGGATGATGGACAAGATCCGGCGGAAGCTCTTCTCGCACATGGAGGACCTGCCCATCCGTTATTTCGACAGCCACAGCCATGGCGACATCATGTCCATCTACACCAATGATGTGGACACCCTGCGGCAGATGATCTCCCAGGCCATTCCCCAGATCGTAAGCTCCACAGTCACAATTGTGGCGACCCTGATCTCCATGATCATCCTCTCCATCCCCCTGACCCTGGTCACCCTGGCCATGGTCGGCCTGATGCTCTTTATCACAGGCAGGCTGACCAGGCAGTCGGGCAAGTACTATGGGGCGCAGCAGAGAGACATCGCAGGGGTCAATGCCCACATTGAGGAGTATATGAGCGGCCAGAAGGTGGTTCAGATCTTCAACCACGAGCAGGCGTCCATTGACCGCTTTGTAGAGCTCAATGACAGTCTCTTTCACTCCGCGGACAATGCCAGGAAGTTCGCCAATATCATCATGCCCGTCAACGGACAGCTGGGGAATCTCTCCTATGTCCTGGTGGCAGTGGTCGGAGGATTCCTCGCGATGACGGGGCTTGCCGGCATGACCCTGGGGCGGCTTGCCTCTTTCCTGACCTTCAACCGGTCCTTCACCATGCCCATCAACCAGGTCTCCATGCAGATGAATTTCATTGTCATGGCCATGGCGGGGGCCAACCGCATCTTCGACATGCTGGATGAGGGCGAGGAGGAAGATGAGGGTTATGTCCGTCTGGTCAATGCCAGGGCGGATTCAGAGGGGAATCCGGTGGAGACCGCAGAGAGGACCGGCCGCTGGGCCTGGAAGCATTATCATCGGGAGCAGGGAAGCGTCAGCTATACCTGGCAGATGGGGCGGGTGACCTTCGACAAGGTGAACTTCGGCTATCTGCCGGACAAGCAGGTCCTCTACGACATCGACATGTATGCCGAAAAGGGACAGAAGCTGGCCTTCGTCGGAGCGACCGGAGCCGGGAAGACAACGATCTTAAACCTCCTGAATCGCTTCTACGATATCAGCGAGGGCAAGATTCGGATCGACGGCATTAATATCAATAAGATAAAGAAGGAGGACCTGCGCCATTCCATGGGCTATGTCCTCCAGGACACGCATCTATTTACGGGCAGTATTGCCGACAACATTCGTTTCGGCAAGCTGGACGCGAGTATGGAGGAGGTTGTCGCGGCGGCCAGGCTGGCCAATGCAGACGGCTTCATCCGCCGCTTGCCGGAGGCCTATGACACTGTGATTTCCGGGGACGGCGCCAATCTCTCCCAGGGGCAGAGACAGCTTCTGGCTATTGCGAGAGCGGCGATCTATAATCCCCCGGTTCTGGTCCTGGATGAGGCGACCTCTTCCATCGATACGCACACGGAGAAACTGGTCCAGAATGGCCTGGACGCCCTGATGCGGGGGCGGACTTCCTTTGTCATTGCGCATCGCCTGTCTACCATCAGGAATGCAGACTGTATCATGGTCATGGAGCAGGGGCATATCATAGAGCGGGGCAGCCATGAGGATCTGATCCGCCAGCAGGGCAAGTACTATCAGCTCTACACGGGGAAAATCGTCAATGATTGAGGCAAGGCAGAAGAGGAGAGACGGGATCTCTTTTATTTCCGGGAAATCTATGATACAGTGAACATGCATTCAAGAAAGAGAGGACCTGACCTATGAAGAAAATTTTGGCTCTTTTCATGGCATCGCTGACTCTGGTTTTTGCTCTCGCAGCATGCGGGCAGAAGGACATCTCAGGGGAATACACGGCGACCGTCAAGATGAGCGACATCAAAGGGACCGTCGAGAAGGCGCAAGATCCGGTCACAAAGGGCTTTATGGAGAACATCAACATCAGCCTGAAGATGACGCTGGACAAGAAGAACTTCACCGTCTCCTTAGACAGCGACAAGCTGATCAGTGATGTCAAGCAGTATGCGACAGACCACTTCGATGAGATTGTCGATGAGGCGCTCAAGCAGCAGAACCTGGACCGGAGTCAGATTACGGAGAGCCTGGTCAAGAGTGCCGGCTATGACAGCACCCAGGCCTTTTACGATGAGCTCAAGAATCAGATGCTTAAGGCCATGGAAGAGGCGATGCAGAAGGAGGTGACAAGCGGAATGAAGGTCAACTCCAAGGGAAGTTACAAGGTCTCCGGGGACAAGGTCACCTTCGTCACAAGCGGCTCCAAGCTGGGACTGGATAAGGGGCAGATCAACAAGGACGGAAGCATCACCATCAAGGTGTCAGACAGCAGTCTGAAGATCGATCACATCGATTTTGTCAAGAATAAGTAAGAGATGGCAAGGACGGTGCCGGATGACGGCCTGTCCGACCCGGATCCAGGGGAAGAGCCCCGCGCGAAGGCGCGGGGCTCTTCTAATTCCGGCCAGGGGGAGCTCCAGGGGAGGCAAAGGAGCGGATCAGACGTGCAGAAAAAGGATCTGCGGAGGCGGAGAAAATAGGCTACAATAGACCGAGAAATCAGACAGAGAAGCGGAGGAGGTCTTCATGTATATCATAGCCGGACTGGGAAATCCGGGGGAGAAATACAGGCACACCCGGCACAATGCGGGATTTGACACCATCGACCGACTGGCAGACCGCTACCGGATTCCCCTGAACGAGATCAAATTCGAGGCGGTCTTCGGCAGGGGCCTCATCGAAGGAATCCCGGTTCTTCTAGTCAAGCCGACGACCTATATGAACGACTCAGGCCGGTCCCTGCAGGCAATGATGCATTTTTACAAGCTGGATCCGGAAGAAGACCTCCTTGTGATCTCAGATGATGTGACATTGGACTGCGGCGTCATTCGGGTGAGAAGGAAGGGGTCTGCCGGCGGCCACAACGGATTAAAGAGCATCATTGCCTGCCTGGGGACAGACGACTTTCCGAGAGTCCGCATCGGTGTGGGCAAGCTTCCGGTCCGGGGGGATATGATCTCGCACGTTCTGGGAAGAGTCCGTCCCGACGAGAGAGAAGCCCTGGCCCGGGGGGAGGAGCATGCAGAGGAGGCCGCTGTTATGATCGCTCTTGGACAGATATCGGAGGCGATGAACCGATACAATGGGATGCGGCCGACCGGGTCGCATCCGATGAACGATTAAGGGAATGATGCCATGAAGGAATGAGAGAAGACATGCGAGCATTTACAGAGCCCTTTGAGAGACTGGAAGACATGCGGGAACTTCGCCGAAGTTTACGGGCCGGCGGAGCTTTTTATGATGTCTATGGGTGCCTTGATCCGGCCAGAGCCCATCTGATCTATGGCTTGGGGGAGGCCTATCCCGTCCGCCTTGTCGTCTGCCGGGACGAGAAGAGGGCCGGGAAGCTGGCCGAGGAATTGGAATTCTTCATGGACCGGGTCCTCTACTATCCGGCCAAGGACCTCCTCTTCTATCAGTCCGATATCCGGTCCAACGTCTTGACGCGCCGGCGACTGCAGGTGGTAGAGGCCCTGCGGGAGGGGCAGGAGGCCGTCATCGTGACGACCTGGTCCGCGCTCATGAACAAGCTCCCCCCTCTGTCCTCTTATGATCAGAAGGTCATCCGGGTCTCACAGGGGGAGATCATGCCGGTGGACCGGTGGCGGAGGGCCTT
This sequence comes from Shuttleworthella sp., assembly GCF_057251025.1. NCBI lineage: Bacteria > Bacillati > Bacillota > Clostridia > Lachnospirales > Lachnospiraceae > Shuttleworthella > Shuttleworthella sp. The sequence goes on along the minus strand of NZ_DBHIDN010000009.1, from coordinate 34,587 downwards.
GATCGGGATCGGCTACGAGCCGGTAGCCAGGGTGGAGCACCCGGGGGAGTTTGCCATTCGGGGCGGAATCATCGATGTCTTCTCCCTGACGGATGACGACCCCATCCGCATTGAGCTCTGGGATGACGAGCTGGACACCATCCGTCCCTTTGACCCGGAAAGCCAGGTCTCCTACGCGGACAGAGACCCGATCAAGACCACGCACATTGTGCCCTCTGCGGAAGTTGTTCTGTCCGCAGAGGAGGTCCGCCGGGGACTGGAGGCCATCCGGGCAGACGCGGACCGAATCGGCCAGCGGTATCGAGAGGATTTTCGGACAGAAGAGGCCGCTCGCATCCGCGCGGCTGCAGACCAGATCTCAGAGGAGGTACAAGGGGGCTTCGGCAGCCAGCAGATCGAATCCCATCTGACCTATTTCACAGACGAGACGGTATCCCTGATTGACTATATTCCGCCGGAGGGGATCTTCTTCCTGGATGATTTCCGCCAGCTAACGGAGTCAGGCCGGGTCATTACGGAGGAGTTCACCGATTCTATGGCGCACCGGCTGGAGTCGGGCTATGTTCTGCCCGGCCAGCTCACGATGCTCTATGACAATGCCGATCTTCTGGCCAAGCTGCGGGGAAGGCGGGGGATCCTTCTCTCTGCTCTGGAGGGCCAGGGAGAGGAATTGGGCGTCAGAAAACATGTGGAGATCCGCATGGGACAGGGAGCGGTCTACCATAACGCCTATGCGCTTTTACTCAAAGACCTGCGCAGATACAAGAAAAACCATGACAAAGTGATCTATGTCGGGAATTCCAGGACGAGGGCTCACCGCCTGGCGGATGATCTTCTCCAGGAGAATCTCAATGTCTTCTACACCGAGGATCCGGAGCATGCCGTCCAGGAGTCGGAGATTATGGTTACGATCGGATGCCTGTCAGAGGGCTATGTCCTGACGGACGCCAAGTTCGTCCTCCTGACGGAGCAGGACCTCTTCGGCGGGCGGAGACGGCGCCCAAAACACCGGAAGAGGCATTACGAGGGAGAGGCGATTGCCTCCTTTTCCCAGCTGAAGGAGGGGGACTATGTGGTTCACGAGAACCACGGCCTTGGAATCTACCGCGGGATGGAGAAGATCGAAGTGGATCAGGTCATGAAGGACTATATCAAGATCGAGTACGCCAATTCCGGGATTCTCTATATTCTGGCCAGCCAGCTGGACCTCCTGCAAAAGTATGCCGGACCCGAGGCCAGGAGACCTAAACTCAACAGTCTTGGGGGTGCGGAATGGACCAGGACCAAGTCCAGGGTCAAGCGGGCCGTGGAGTCTGTGGCCAGAGAATTGGTGGAGCTCTATGCCGTCCGCCAGAAGGACAAGGGCTTCTGCTACGGACCGGATACCGTGTGGCAGCAGGAGTTCGAGGAGGCCTTCGCCTATGAGGAGACCGAGGGCCAATTGGAGGCCATAGAGGCGGTCAAGAGGGATATGGAGAGTCCCAAGATCATGGACCGCCTGATCTGTGGAGACGTGGGATTCGGGAAGACGGAGATCGCTCTTCGAGCCGCCTTCAAGGCGGTTCAGGAGGGCAAGCAGGTGGTCTACCTGGCCCCAACGACCATTCTGGCCCAGCAGCACTACGACACCTTCACCAGTCGCATGGCTTCCTATCCGGTCAAAGTGGGCCTGCTCTGCCGATTTCGGTCCAGGAGTCAGCAGGAAGAGACCGTAAGGGAGCTTGCGAGCGGCCGGATGGATATCGTCATCGGAACCCACCGGGTCCTGTCCAAGGATGTGTCCTTTTCAAATCTGGGCCTCCTCATCATTGATGAGGAGCAGCGCTTTGGGGTTCGGCACAAGGAGAAGATCAAGCAGATGAAGCGGAATGTGGATGTCCTCAGTTTGTCCGCGACGCCCATCCCCAGAACCCTGCACATGAGCTTGGTTGGAATCCGCGATATGAGTATCCTGGATGAGCCTCCCATGGACCGGACTCCGATCCAGACCTTCGTCTTCGAGCACAATGAGGAAATGATCCGGGAGGCGGTCTTAAGGGAGATGGCCAGGGGAGGCCAGGTCTATTATGTCTATAACCGGATTGCCCAGATCGCCGATATGGCGGCCCGCCTGCAGCAACTTCTTCCGGAGGCCAATGTCGCCTATGCCCACGGGAGAATGTCGCAGACGCGACTGGAGAACATCATGGTGGAATTCATTGACGGAGACATCGACCTCCTGGTCTCCACCACCATTATTGAAATCGGTCTGGACATCTCCAATGTCAACACCATCATCATTGACGATGCGGACAATATGGGCCTCTCTCAGCTCTATCAGCTGCGGGGGAGAGTGGGGCGGAGCAACCGCACTGCCTATGCCTTCTTCATGTACCGAAAAGGCAAGATCTTAAAAGAAGTGGCGGAGAAACGGCTGGCAGCCATCAAGGAATTCTCGGACCTTGGCAGCGGCTTTAAGATCGCCATGCGGGATCTGGAGATCCGCGGGGCCGGAAATGTCCTGGGAGAGAGCCAGTCCGGACATATGGAGTCCGTGGGCTACGACCTCTACTGCAAGATGCTCGCGGAGGCGGTCCGCCACGAAAAGGGAGAGGAGATCTATGAGCCCTTCGAGACTACCGTGGACCTGGCCATGGACGCCTACCTGCCTGAGTCCTATGTGCCGGACTCAAGCCAGCGGATGGAGATCTACAAGCGGATTGCCGACATTCGCAGTCAGGAGGAGCACGACGTCATGTTGGAAGAGCTGATCGACCGCTTCGGAGAACCAGGGCGACCGGTCCAGAATCTGCTCTGGATCGCCCTCTTTAAGGCCGAAGCCCACAGGGCCTGGATCAGAGAGGTCAAACAGAAGGAGCGGAAGCTGACCCTGACCCTCTTTGGCAGGGCCCCGATCAATCCCGCAGTGATTCCACAGCTGATCAGCCGCTATCAGCCTTATCTGTGCTTTGCGGCAGATCCCGAAGCCCCACGGCTGGAACTTGATTTCGGAAAGAATGCAAGGTTTGAGACCAGGCAGATTCCAGACGCCCTGCGCAGCTTCGTGGAGGAGTTTCGGGAGCTGGCTGTGGAGAGGGAGGCCTAAGGGCAGAGGCAGGGAGAACCGCTATCTTGTCTGTCCGGCGACAGACGACTATAATAAGAACATTAAGTCATGCGAAGAAGGCGGGGCGCGCCCGCAGATCATAGGAGAATGGGGATGAAGAAGACAGTAACTTCCCTGGCAGCCTTGGGGCTGGCGGGAGCGATTCTGATGACCGGCTGCGGAATCAATGCCAAGGCCAGCTTGATCAAGGTCAATCAGGGGGACCCCGTGACACTCGGCTACGGCAACTTCGTTGCCCGGCTCCTCCAGGCTCAGTACGACACCAGCTATCGCAGCTACTACGGAGACAGTTACTGGTCGGCGAATGTCTCGGGCAAGACCCTTGAGCAGCAGGTCAAGGAGAATGTCATCAGCTCCCTGAAGGACCAGTATGTCGCCCGCCGGCATGCGGCGGACTACAATATCAGCATCAGCGAGGAAGAGGCCAAGAAGATCAACGAGGCCGCTGACAAATTCCTGTCCTCCAACTCCGAGGAAGCGATCAAACAGCTGGGTGCCGACAGGGCCTATGTCGTCCGCTTCTTTGAGGATCAGTACTATTACCACTATGTAGAGCAGGCCCTGGAGGGGCAGGCGGATGCGACGGTCAGTGACGATGAGGCCGGACAGAAGAAGTTCTCCTATGTGAGATTCGCCTTCTCATCCCAGGACGCTTCCACCGGCAAGACCAGCAATCTGACGGACGAGCAGAAGGCGGAACTCCTCAAGCAGGCCAGGACTCTGTCCGGGTCTGCGGATTTCGATACAACGGCAAAGCAGCTCAAGCAGACGGTCCAGACCGGCAACTACGGGAAGAGCGACCTGGGGGACAGCTCCTATAAGCTGCCGCAGGCCCTGCTCACAGAATTGGAGAAAATGCAGGTCGGCAAGGTCTCGGATGTGATCACGGTTGACAATGACGGCTACTATGTCTTGCGGCTGGACAGCCTGTCCGATCCGGACGCTACGGCCGCCAAGAAGAAGAGCCTGGAGACCAAGAAGAAGACCGACCACGCCAAGGAGGTCTTCAAGCAGTGGGAGAACGAGGCCGGAATGACCGTTGATGATGCGGCCTGGAGCAAGGTCAAGTTCAACAGCCTCTTCCAGACCAAGGGGCAGAAGCTTAAGACGCAGGGGACCGGCAGCAGCAAGTCCGGATCTTGACAGTGATTGCTTGCACTCACTATAATTGTGTATTTAGAGTGAACTTTGTACACATGGATGAGTGCAAAGCCCTTCCGCTGTGCGCGCGGCGTTGAGAAGACGGCGATATAGAGGTGTGGAGAGTATGGATCAATATGTAATTCGAGGCGGGGCTGCCCTGCACGGCGAAGTGGACATTTCCGGCGCCAAGAATGCGGCTCTGGCGATCCTGGCGGCAGCCATTATGACGGATGAGACGGTCCGCATCGAGAACCTCCCCGATGTTCACGACGTCGCGGTCATGAATGCGGCGATGGAGGACATCGGAGTCAAGATCAACCGCATTGACAGACACACGGTTGAGATTACCGCAGACCGGGTCAATCGTCTGACGGTGGACTACGAGTACATCAAGAAGATTCGCGCCTCTTACTATCTCCTGGGCTCTCTCCTGGGCCGGTTCAAGGAGGCTGAGGTCGCGCTCCCCGGCGGCTGCGATATCGGGAGTCGTCCGATTGATTTGCATATCAAGGGCTTTCGCGCCATGGGGGCGGAATGCGAGGTCAGCTACGGCCTGATGGGAGCGAAGGCGGACCATCTTGTGGGCGCGCATATCTTCATGGATAAGGTATCTGTCGGAGCCAGCATCAACGTCATGATGGCGGCTGCCATGGCAGAGGGAAAGACCGTCATTGAGAATGCCGCCAAAGAACCTCACGTGGTCGATGTCGCCAACTTCTTAAACAGCATGGGGGCGAATATCCGCGGAGCCGGAACGGATGTGATTCGCATCCGGGGCGTTGAGAGGTTGCACGGAACGACTTATTCCGTTATCCCGGACCAGATCGAGGCGGGGAGCTTCATGTGCGCGGCGGCGGCGACCCACGGGGATATCACGGTGAAAAATGTCACGCCCAAGCACCTGGAGGCGACCAGCGCCAAGCTTATGGAGGCCGGCTGCGAGATCGTCGAGTACGATGATGCGGTCCGGGTCATCGCCAAGAGCCCTCTGACGCCCACCTCTGTGACGACTCTTCCCTATCCCGGTTTTCCGACGGATATGCAGCCGCAGATGACAGTGGTTCTGGCTTTGGCTTCTGGGACTTCTACCGTGACAGAGACCATCTTCGAGAACCGTTTTCGCTATGTGGATGAATTGTCTCGCATGGGAGCCTCGATCCAGGTGGAGGGGAATATCGCTATCATCCGCGGGGTGGGCCGCTTTACCGGGGCCAGGATCGCCGCTCCGGACCTGCGCGCCGGCGCAGCCCTTGTCATTGCGGGTCTGGCGGCGGACGGTATCACAACGGTGGATGACATCCATTTCATTCAAAGAGGCTATGAGAGCTTCGACCAGAAGCTGCGGGGGCTGGGAGCCCGCATTGAGTGCGTCTCCGGCGAGGAGGCCCTGCGCGAGTTTACAGCCAATGCCGGCTGAATATACAGTTTCGAGCGAATGTATGCCCGCCTGTCAGAACGGTTGACAGGCGGGCATTTTCTAATGTAATTTAGTAGCCGTCAGGGGTCATTGTGATCCCCTATATTCCGACCTGTGGGAAGGAGAAAAGCCATAGCTCGATTTATGAGCGGAAAGGAAATCATGGAGAGAAGAATTTTTACTTCCGAGTCAGTAACTGAGGGGCATCCGGATAAGGTCTGTGATGCCGTATCCGATGCCATCCTGGACGCCTGCATGGCCCAGGATCCTATGAGCCGTGTCGCCTGCGAGACCGCAGCCTGCACCGGATTTATCCTGGTGACAGGAGAGATTACAACGAAGGCCAAGCTGGATATTCCGGCGATTGTGAGAGAGACGGTCAATGAGATCGGCTATAATGACGGAAAAACCGGCTTCGACGGCAACACCTGTGCGGTCTTTGTCGCCTTAGACCGGCAGTCCGAGGACATCGCAATGGGAGTTGACCGGGCGCTTGAGGCCAAGGAGGGTAGCCTGACCGACAATCTGGATACCGGAGCCGGAGACCAGGGAATGATGTTCGGATACGCCTCGAACGAGACGGAAGAGTATATGCCTTATCCCATTGAACTCGCCCACAAGCTGGCGCTTCAGCTGACCAAGGTCCGCAAGGAGGGAATCCTCCCCTACCTTCGCCCGGACGGCAAGAGCCAGGTCTCCGTCGAATATGACGAGGAGGGCAGGCCTGCCCGCCTGGACGCCCTGGTCCTCTCCACACAGCATGATGAAAATGTTAGCCAGGAGCAGATTCACGAGGACATCAAGAAGTATGTCTTCGATCCTGTCATCCCAAGGGAGATGGTCGATGAGAGAACCAAGTACTTCATCAATCCCACCGGCCGCTTTGTCATCGGGGGACCCCACGGGGATGCCGGTCTGACGGGGCGGAAGATCATCGTCGATACCTATGGCGGAATGGCCCGGCACGGGGGCGGAGCCTTCTCCGGCAAGGACTGCACCAAGGTGGACCGGTCCGCAGCTTATGCGGCCCGCTATGTGGCCAAGAACATCGTTGCGGCGGGACTGGCAGACCGGTGCGAGATCCAGCTCAGCTATGCCATCGGTGTCGCAGAACCCACTTCCATCAATGTGGATACCTTCGGCACCGGCAAGATCTCGGATGAGAAGTTGATTGCCCTGATCCGCGATCACTTTGACCTGCGTCCGGCCGGAATCATTCAGATGCTGGACCTGCGCCGGCCCATCTATCGATCCACCGCCGCCTACGGACATTTCGGCAGAAGAGACGTCTCCCTTCCCTGGGAGGCCCTGGACAAGGTGGATGTTCTGAGAAAAGCCCTTTGACTGTACGGATATAGTATAATGAAAGCCGCAAGCTCTGCTTGCGGCTTTTGTATTGTGACACATGATTTATGACAGCGGCGCGGCCACTCCAAGAGAGCCTTCCGGAGATCGGAGGCTCGGCCCGGGCCGGGGAGAGGATGATGAATTTTCGCAAGCGACTGATTATTTCCTTCGCCATTGTCATTGTGGTGCCCATTCTTCTGGCTATTCTCCTGCTCTATGGGGCCCGCTTTCTGGACCGGGGAGAAGAACAGGGGCTGGTGACAGATTCCATGCAGATCATGAACCGCTACTCCAAGAAGGCCTATGAGACCATTCTGGGGCAGGTGAAGACCGAGCCCTCAGCCCTTCTCAACCCGGCCTATCTGCAGAAGGAGAATGAGGACTTAGAGAAGATCTATACCAGCCTTCTGGTCTCCTATCAGGGACGGGTCTATTTCAACGGCCTGCCGGAGAACAGCAATCTGGATCCGGAACACCTGCCCTCCTTCGGGACAGGCGCCAGGGATGCCAACAGCTTCACCTATCTGGAGCAAGACGCCTCCGCCATTGTCCGCCAGATCGACTTCTACACCACGGACGGGGCGGTTGGGAGCATCTACCTGCTGACTTTGGCCCGGGGAGACCTGCCGGAGGCCAAGCGACTGGTGATCCAGTACATCCTGGCGGTCCTTGCCATCCTGCTCCTGACGGCAGTCTTCCTGACCGCCTGGATCTATTCGGGCATGGTTCCCAAGGTCCGAAAACTGACCGAGGCGGCCGAGAATATCCGGGAGGGGAACCTGGACTTCAAGATCGAGATGGAGGGAAACGACGAGTTTGCCCAGCTGGGGACTGCCTTCGAGGACATGCGGGCCCGCCTGGAGGACTCCTCCAGGCAGAAACTCAAGAACGAGAAAGAGCAGCTGGCCCTGATCTCCAATATAGCCCACGATTTAAAGACCCCGATCACAGCCATCCGGGGCTATGCGGAGGGGATTTTGGATGGAATCGCAAGGACCAAGGAGAAGCAGGAGGCCTATGTGCGGACGATCTACAACAAGGCGGGAGAGATGGACCGGCTGATCAATGAGCTGACCACCTACACCAAGATCGACACAAGCAGCATCCCCTATAACTTCCGGCATATGAGCGCAAGAGCCTATTTCGACGACTGCGCCGAGGAGCTTGCGGTGGAGCTGTCCAACCAGCAGATCCGCCTTGGCTATGTCAATCATCTGCCGGAGGAGACGGAGGTCATCGCTGATCCGGAGCAGCTTCGGAGGGTGATCTCCAATATCATCGGGAACTCCGTCAAGTACATGGGGCACGCCGATGGGCAGATCAGTATCTTAGTCAAGGATGTGGGCGATTTCGTCCAGGTGGAGATGGAGGATAACGGACAGGGGATTACGGCGGACGACCTGCCATATATCTTCGACCGGACCTTCCGGGCCGACGCCTCCCGCAATTCCGATACCGGGGGAAGCGGGATCGGGCTGGCTGTCGTCAAGAAAATCATTGAGGATCACGGGGGCAAGGTCTGGGCGAGATCAACCCCGGGCAAGGGAACCGGGATCTATTTTGTCCTGCGCAAGTATCGGGAAGAGGGAGTCAAATGAGCAAAGTGTTGATTATTGAAGATGAGCGGTCTATTGCAGAACTCGAGAAGGACTATCTGGAGCTGAGTGAGTTCACCGTCGATATCGAGACGGACGGGGAGGCCGGACTCAAGAGGGCCCTGGAGGGGGACTACGATATCTTCGTCCTGGACCTCATGCTGCCGGGTGTGGACGGATTTGAAATCTGCCAGAAGATCCGCGAGGTCAAGGACACCCCCATCCTCATGGTTTCTGCCCGCAAGGACGACATTGACAAGATTCGGGGGCTGGGGCTGGGGGCAGACGATTATGTGACCAAGCCCTTCTCTCCCTCGGAACTTGTGGCCAGAGTCAAGGCTCACCTGGCCCGTTACTCCCGTCTGGTGGGGACTTCTCCCGCGCAAAATGACTGCCTGGAAATCCGCGGCCTAAGGATTGACAAGTCCGACCGGCGGGTGTGGATCAACGGTGAGGAGAGGACCTTTACAGCCAAGGAGTATGAGCTGCTCCTCTTCTTGGCTGAGCATCCCAACCATGTATTCTCCAAGGATGAACTCTTCCGGGAGATCTGGAACATGAGCTCCAACGGAGAGGTTGCCACCGTGACGGTGCATATCAAGCGGATCCGGGAGAAGATCGAGATGGATTCCTCCAAGCCCCAGTATATTGAGACGATCTGGGGTGTCGGCTACCGGTTTAGGGTCTGAGATAGCAATTAAGGGAAGGCGGGGAAGATGGCCAGGAAATTATACATATCGGATTGTCACTTCTTCCACAGGTCCCTGCTTGAATCCATGGATCAGAGACCCTTTTCGGATCTGGACCAGATGCACGCCTATATGATCCGCCGGTGGAACTCCGCCGTCGGCCCCAGGGATGAGGTCTACATTCTGGGAGACTTCTCATACGGCAAGGCCCCTGAGACGATGGAGATCTTAGACCGGCTCAGGGGGCGCCTGCACCTGATCATCGGGAACCACGACCGCTGGTTCCGGAAACTGGACCAAGACCACGCATCCCGCTTCGTCTGGGCGGCCCCCTATCGGGAGATCCGCGATGACGGGAGGCACGTCATCCTCTCTCACTACCCCATCTTCTGCTATAATGGCCAGTACCATATGGCCGGGGACGGGTCCTCCAATGTCTACATGCTCTACGGACATGTGCATGACAGCCGGGATGAGCGGCTGGTCCATTATTTCATCCAAAAGACCCGGCAGATGGAGGTCAGAGGGAGGACGGGACCGGTTCGAAGGCTGCCCTGCCAGATGATCAATACCTTCTGTATGTTCAGCGACTATGAGCCCAAGAGCCTGTCCGACTGGATCGCGATTGACGCAAACCGGAGGGCGGCCCTGGACCGGGAAACGGCCGATATGGACCGCCTGCTCCATCCGGATTGGGACCGGGATTCGAGGAAGAGAACTGATGCAAACAGACATTCTATATGAGGATAAGGACCTCCTGGTCTGCTATAAACCGGCGGGGCTGGCCGTTCAGACGGCCTCCCTGACCCAAGCGGACCTGGTCTCGGAGCTTAAGAACTATCGAAAGAGCAGGGGGGAGGCCTGCTACATTGGCCTGATCAGCCGGCTGGACCAGCCGGTGGAGGGCCTTGTGCCGGTAGCCAAGACCCCTCTTGCGGCGGGGAGACTGGAAGGGGACCAGGCCCTGGGGCAGATAGAGAAATACTATCTGGCGGTGACCCAGGGCCTGCCGGAGGGGCCTGCCTGTCGGCGCAAGGGAACGAAGCTAAGCCAGCTCACAGACGGAAGGAGGATCCTCCTGGAGGAGTATATGCTGCCCCCATCAAGAGGACAGGTCGCCCGCCTTGTGGCGGAGAAAAGCAAGGGGGCCAGGAGGGCACGCCTCTGGTATGAGGTCCTGGATGTGAAGAAGGATGAGAGAGGACGGCAGCTGGCCCTGGTCAAGATCCGCCTCCTGACCGGGAGACGGCATCAGATCCGCCTGCAGCTCTCGGGGCTTGGGAGCCCCATCCTGGGGGACAGCAAATACGGGGCAGAAGGAAATGGACAGCCCCTGGCCCTCTGCGCCTACCGCCTGGCCCTGCGTCATCCGGAAGGGGGAGAGCGGCTGACCTGGCAGATCAAGCCCAGGGGCGCGGCCTTCGGGAGCTTTGCCGGCGCAATCGAGGCAGAAGGAAATGGGGAGTGGGACCTATGAAGCTATATATTATCCGCCATGGACAGACCGATATGAACGTCCTGCACCGGATGCAGGGCAGGACAGATACCAGGCTTAACGACAAGGGGAGGCGGCAGGCCATAGCCGCGGCGGACTTTCTCAAGAAGGAGAACATCGTCCCGGACCGGATCATCGTAAGCCCCTTAGACCGGGCCAGGGAGACGGCGGAGCTGATTTCCGGCAAGGCCAGAGACCGCCAGGAGCCGGACGATCGGATCATCGAGATGTGCTTTGGCAAGGCGGAGGGAAAGCCGAATGAGGAGCTCTCCGAGGGCTTCTACGAGTCCTTCTTCCGCACGGTCGTCGACTATGAACCTCCGGAGGGAGCCGAGAGCTTCGAGGCCCTTTTCTCCCGCATTGCGGATTTCGTGGAGGACCTGCGGAGCCAGTATGTGGTCGGGGACCGAGCCCATGGGCAGGAGTCCGGGGGCCGGTCAGAGGATCCGACCATCTTCGTCGTCTCCCACGGGGCTGCTCTGCACGCTCTTCTGGCCTATGTGGGTCATGTATCCCGGGGGGACTTCTGGAAGATTGATGTCAACAACTGCGCGGTCTTTAGGGTCTTTCTCTCTGACCGCAAGCGGCCGGCAGACGGGAAGCCGGGGAGCGCCTATGAGGATTCTTTTCGGCCGGTCTTCCAGGGGTTCGGACACGGGCACTATCTCAATGCCAAGGAGGCGGAGTGAGAGCGCGTCCGAGAAGAGCGCGTCCGGGAGGAACCCGATTGACAGACCGTGGACCATTTCCTAGAATGATGCAGTGAATGCCCCTGAGAGAGGGGCTTGTGAGGAGAATACTATGGCTAAGGATAAGAAGTTTGTCGAGGAGATCACACCCAGGAGCGAGGATTTTGCCCAGTGGTACACCGATGTGGTGAAGAAGGCGGAGCTGATGCAGTACTCCTCGCTCAAGGGATTTATGATCTATAAGCCGCTCGGCTATGCCATCTGGGAGAATATCCAGAAGAATATGGACGCCATGTTCAAGGAGACCGGGGTTGAGAATGTCTACATGCCCCTGTTGATCCCGGAGAGCCTCCTGGATAAGGAGGCCGACCATGTGGAGGGATTTGCCCCCGAGGTCGCCTGGGTGACCAAGGGAGGGACCCAGGACCTGCAGGAGCGGCTGGCCATTCGCCCCACCTCCGAGACCCTCTTCTGCGACCTCTATGCGACCATTGTTCAGTCTTACCGGGACCTGCCCAAGGTCTACAACCAGTGGTGCTCCGTCGTCCGCTGGGAGAAGACGACCCGTCCCTTCCTCAGGTCCTCCGAGTTCCTCTGGCAGGAGGGGCATACGGCCCACGCGACGGCAGAGGAGGCGGAGGAGAGAACCATCCGGATGCTGAACCTCTATGCGGAATTCTGTGAGACCTATCTGGCAATTCCCGTGGTCAAGGGGCGCAAGACCGACAAGGAGAAATTCGCCGGGGCAGAGGCCACCTATACCATCGAGACCCTCATGCACGACGGCAAGGCCCTGCAGTCAGGGACCTCCCACAATTTCGGAGACGGCTTCGCCAGAGCGTACGGAATCCAGTACACCGACCAGAAGAATCAGCTGCAGTATGTCCACCAGACTTCCTGGGGCGTGTCCACCCGCCTGATCGGAGCCATCATCATGGTGCACGGCGACGATTCCGGCCTGGTTCTTCCCCCCCGTATTGCCCCCACACAGATCGTGATCGTGCCTGTGATGCAGCAGAAGGAAGGGGTTCTTGCCAAGGCCAATGAGCTGAGAGACCGGTTGAAGGAGGCCGGATTCTCCGTCAAGATCGATGACAGTGATAAGACGCCGGGCTGGAAGTTCGCCGAGGCGGAGATGAGGGGAATCCCCCTGCGCATTGAGGTTGGCCCCAAGGACATCGAGAAGAACCAGCTTGTCATGGTGCGACGCGACAACCGGGAGAAGGAATTCGTCCCCATGGACCGGCTGGTCGAGGCGGCGGGGCGGATCCTGGCCCGGGAGCAGAGCGACATGTTCGACCGGGCCAAGAGCTTCCTGGACAGCCATATTTCAGATGCGCACAGCTACGAGGAGTTCACAGACGCGATCGAGAACAAGCCGGGATTTGTCCGCGCCATGTGGTGCGGCGATGCGGCCTGCGAGGACAAAATCAAGGAAGATACCACGGCGACCAGCCGCTGCATGCCCTTTGGCGAAGAGGCTATTGACGGCAAATGCGTCTGCTGCGGCAAGCCTGCGCACAAGCTGGTCTACTGGGGCAAGGCATATTGATGATGAGTGGATACGAGATGAAATTGGATCTGCCGGCTTCGGTCCGGCAGATCCTTCATACTTTGGAGGAGGCGGGCTACGAGGCCTATACCGTCGGAGGCTGCGTCAGAGATTCGGTTCTGGGACGGACGCCCGCTGACTGGGATATCACCAGCGCGGCAAGGCCCGAGGAGGTCAAGGCCCTCTTCCCCCATACCATTGACACGGGGATCCGGCACGGAACCGTGACGGTCATGCGGGACCACGTCGGCTATGAGATCACAACCTACCGGGTCGACGGAGAATATCTGGACGGCCGCCATCCAAGAGAGGTCCTCTTTACCCCAAGCCTTGCCGAGGACTTGAAGCGGAGGGACTTCACCATTAACGCCATGGCCTATCATCCCAAGCGGGGGCTGGTGGACCTCTTTGGCGGGATCAAGGACTTGAGGCGGGGCCTGGTCCGCTGTGTGGGAGACCCTCACCAGCGCTTCCGGGAGGATGCCCTCCGCATGCTCCGGGCGGTCCGCTTTGCGGCCCAGCTGGGCTTTCAGCTGGATAAGGATACGGCGGATGCGATCCGGGACCTGGCTCCAAGCCTGGCCAGGGTCTCCGCAGAGCGCATTCAGGTGGAACTGGTCAAGACGATTTGCTCCGACCATCCGGAGTATCTGGAGCTGGCCTATGAGCTGGGGCTTACGGCCGTCTTCCTGCCGGAGTTCGACGCCTGCATGAGGACGCCCCAGAACACCCCCCACCATTTCACCGATGTGGGACGGCACAGTCTGCTGGTTATGCAGAAGGTGTCCAATGACCGCATCCTTCGCCTGGCCGCCCTCCTCCATGACATCGCAAAGCCCGTCTGCAGGACGACGGATGCGCAGGGGGTGGACCACTTCAAGGGTCATCCCGCAGAGGGAGCCCGGATGGCCGGGCAGATTCTGGAGCGCCTGCGCTTTGACAAGGAGACGATTGACCGGGTGGTGCAGCTGGTCCGAGCCCATGATGAGCGGCCCGAAGCGAACCTACGGTCTGTCCGCCGGGCCATGGTCCGGGTCGGCGACAAGGCCTTCCCCGGGCTCTTCGAACTGAAGCGGGCGGATATGCTGGCACAGAGCGATTACGGCCGCAGAGAAAAGCTGGCGCAGATTGACGACTTTGCCCGTCTCCGAGAGGAGATCTTGGCGAGGAAGGACGCCCTTGCGGTAGGGGATCTGATGATCAGCGGGAGAGACCTTCTGGCTATGGGGGTGCCCCAGGGACGGCTTGTGGGAGAGATTCTCAGGGCCCTTCTTCTGGAGGTGCTTGAGGATCCGGACCGCAACCGGCCGGACTATTTGCGAAGACGAAGCGGAGAAATTTTCGCGAATTTGCAGAAAGGCCTGTAAAACAGGGCTTTTTCTTGACAAGGAAAATGAAATCCATTATAAAGGGTTTATACGATTCGGGGGAGAACCCAAGTGGAATCGACGTTATTAATATAGTAGGAGGAAAAAAATGAACAAGACTGAGTTAGTTGCAGCAATCGCTGAGCAGGCCGATCTGTCCAAGAAGGACGCAGAGGCAGCTCTGAAGGCTTTCACCGATGTTGTATCTAAGAGCCTCAAGAAGGGCGAGAAGATTCAGCTGGTAGGCTTCGGGACCTTCGAGGTTACCAAGAGATCCGCCAGAACCGGACGCAATCCCCAGACCGGCAAGACCATGAAGATTGCTGCTTCCAAGGCTCCTAAGTTCAAGGCCGGCAAGGCTCTTAAGGATGCTGTGAACAAGTAATTTCAGAATCAAGCGATTTGGAAAGAGGCTGTGAAAACTATTTCATGGCCTCTTCTTTCGTGTGAGAATCAAGGAGGCCGGCCCCGGGCGATGGCGCACGGGTGCGGACCGGCGGGAGACCGGCACAGACGGAGAAGGAGCAGAGCGATGCGGCTGGACAAGTTTCTTAAGGTTTCAAGGTTGATCAAGCGCAGAACGGTGGCCAATGAGGCCTGCGATGCCGGAAGAGTGCTTGTGAACGGCAGGGTGGCCAAGGCCTCCGGTCGGGTCGCGGCGGGCGATACCATCGAGATCGCCTTTGGCAACCGGACCGTTAAGGTCCGCGTCTTGGACATTCAGGACACAAGCAAGAAGGAGGAGGCCAAGGACCTCTTTGAATATCTGTAACTTGCAAAATAGGACCGGCGCGTCTATCATGAACCTAATTCAGGATCGCTCCATCGGGGCTGTCCGGCAGGAAAGTCAGAGCGGGGAATTGTTGTATGAATGAAGAGAGCAGGCCGAGGAAGAAGGGAACAAAGCCGGAGGCGAGAAGGGAGACCAGACGGCGGCGCGCGGTCTTCACCCTGGTGACGGTCGTCTTCGCCGCCGCTATGCTTGTGCAGCTGACCCGGCTCTACCAGAAGCAGAAGCTCTACAGGGAGAAGGCCGCGGTCTATCAGAAGGAGCTGAAGCAGCAGGAGGAGCTCGCTAAGGAGCTCGAGGATGAGGTCAATTACACGATGACGGATGCCTATGCGGAGCATGAGGCCCAGAGCAAGCTGGGCATGGTTCATCCCAATGAGATTATTTTCCGCGAGAAGAAATAGGAAATGGGGACTCGGCAGGACATTGTCGGGTCCTTTCTTGTAGCAGATCAGATGGAAAATGAAGACGGCACAGGAGGAGGAAGACGGCAGTGGAGAATTTCGAAGAGAGGGTCTGGGCTTATGCGGCAGGAGAAGCCATGCTGGCTCCCGGAGACCGTCTCCTCCTGGCAGTCTCCGGAGGGGCGGATTCCGTCGCCCTCATGCGTCTGGCCCTGATCTGGAGTCGGAAGCATGGGCTTGAGCTTGAGGCCCTGCATGTTGAGCACGGGCTGCGGGGCAGGGAGAGCCTGGAGGACGCTGCCTGGGTCAGGAGCCTGTGCGGCAAGTACCAGCTGGAATGCAGGATGGTATCGGTGGACGTTCGGGCTCTGGCGCAGGCAGAGGGGCGGTCTGAGGAGGAGGCAGCCCGGATTCTTCGCTACCGGGCCCTGGAAGAGGAGGCGGACCGCCTGGGCGGGGCGAAAATAGCCCTGGCCCATAATGCCAATGACCAGGCCGAGACCCTGCTCTTTCACCTGGCCCGGGGGAGCGGACTGGATGGGTTGGCGGGGATGCCGGCCAAGCGGGGGAATATCATCCGCCCCCTTCTCGCCACGCCGAGAGCAGAGATCGAGGCCTGGCTCGGTCAGCTGGGACAGGATTGGCGGAGAGACCGGACCAACGAGGAGGATGTCTACAGCAGGAACCGGATACGCCATCGGGTCCTCCCCCATCTCCTGGAGGAGAACCGGCGGGCCCTGGAGCACATCCTGAGGACGGCTGAGATTGCAAGAGAGGCATCGGCCCATATCCGGCAAGAGGCGGAGGGAGCACTCTCCAAGTACCTCTTGTCCGCTGACGGGCAGGGGGGAGGATCGGAGCGGCTGCTTCCCCGGCCGGCAGCAATAAGCCTCTCCCTGGCCCTGGGGGAAGAGGACCTCTTTCTGCAGAAGGAAGTCCTCCGCCTGGCCCTGCAGAGGGCGGCCGGCAGAAAGAAGGACCTGGGCTATGAGCATATGCAGGCCCTTCTCGCCCTCCTGCGGGCACAGGTGGGAAAGCAGCTGGACCTGCCACATGACCTGCTTGTCGTCCGAGGCTATGAGAGCCTGCAGTTTTTCAAGAAGGAGGATGCGGAAAGCCGCACCCCCATGGGTGAGGAGGGGGGAGACCCCTCTGAGGGCGGGGGAGATTTTATCCCGGGAGACCTCAGTCCGGGCGATGGCGGAGTGATTGCCCTTGGAAGGGACCGCTACCGCTACCGCCTGCGGGAGACGGCTGAGACGGAGGTTCGGGAGCCCGTGCCCTATACGAAGACATTTGATTATGATAAAATCAGATCTACTCTGAGAATCCGCCTCAGACAGGCCGGCGACCGCATTTGCATTGACGCGGCCGGTCACAGGAAGAGCCTGAAGCGGTTTATGATCGATCAGAAGATCCCGGCGGGACTAAGAGATTCCTGCCCTCTTCTTGCGGACGGGGCAGAGGTCGTCTGGCTGATCGGCTACAGACAGAGTCAGGCCTATCGGGTAGCGGCGGGCACGAGGAGAATCTTAGAGATTAGGAGAATGGAAGATGAGCGAGAAGATCAGAGTGATGCTTACGGAGGAAGAACTTGACAAGAGGATCAGAGAGCTGGGCGCTCAGATCAGCAGGGACTTTGACGGCAGAGAAATATTTCTGGTCTGCATCTTAAAGGGAGCGTCTTTCTTCGCCTGTGAGCTTGCCAAGCGCATCAAAGTCCCGGTTGTCATCGACTTTATGTCCACCTCCAGTTACGGCGCCGGCACGGTCAGCTCGGGAAATGTCGTCATAAAAAGAGGCCTGGACTTAGATCCTGCGGGAAGAGATGTCCTGATCGTGGAGGACATCATTGATTCCGGCAATACCTTCCGCTTCCTGCTCGATTGGTTCAAGGACAAGGGGGCGGCGAGCGTACATACCTGCTGCCTGCTGGACAAGCCTGACCGGCGCGAGGTACAGGTGGACGTCGATTACACCGGTTTTGTCATTCCCGATGATTTCGTGGTCGGCTATGGCCTCGACTATGATCAGAAGTACCGCAACCTCCCCTACATCGGGGTGGTTGAACTGGACGGTTAAGTCTGCTGCGAAGCGACCGGGCCTGACCCCAGCGGGCGCCCGGTCGCTTCTTGGATATTAAAGAGGGAGCAATAAGGGAGGACTTATTTTGAGAGACGAGTTCAGACCAAGGCGGGGGATACTGATCTATTTCCTGATCCTGTTTATTCTGGTGGCAATTTGGTATTTCAACGCCCCCGGACTTCATAAGACCATGAGCGAGAGCCAGTTCCAGACAGCCCTTCATGCGGGCCAGGTCAAGACGGTGGTGCTTCATCAGAACGCCCAGGTTCCGACGGGAAGCGCGGATGTCGAGCTGACCGACGGGCAGATCTACAAGCTGGCGACCACGGACGTGCGAGCCCTGGAGAACCGGCTGAAGGAGGCGCATTTTGACAACTATGCCCTCAAGGATGTGGAGAGCAACCAGTGGATCATCGCTATTGCTCCGGCAATCGTTGTGGGCGTCATCGTGATCGTCTTCTTCCTCTTCATAATGAATGCCCAGAACCGGGCCCAGAACGGGGTCAATAACTCGATGATGGACTTCGGCAAGAGCCGGGCCAGGAAGGCCGGGGAGGGGGACACCAAGCTGACCTTCTCAGATGTGGCCGGTCTCCAGGAGGAGAAGGAGAATTTGAGAGAACTGGTGGACTTCCTGTCAGATCCGGGCAAGTTTACCCGGGTGGGAGCCCGCATCCCCAAGGGTGTGATCCTGGTAGGGCCTCCGGGGACCGGAAAGACCCTGCTTGCCAAGGCAGTGGCTGGAGAGGCAGGCGTGCCCTTCTTCTCCATCTCCGGATCGGACTTCGTTGAGATGTTCGTCGGTGTCGGGGCTTCTCGTGTCAGAGACCTCTTCGCCCAAGCCAAGAAGAATGCCCCCTGCATCGTCTTCATCGATGAGATTGACGCTGTCGCGAGACGGCGGGGAGCAGGTCTTGGCGGCGGCCATGATGAGAGAGAGCAGACCCTGAACCAGCTGCTTGTTGAGATGGATGGCTTCGGGGTCAATGAGGGGATCATTGTCATGGCGGCCACCAACCGGGTGGATATCCTGGACCCTGCCATTATGCGGCCGGGGCGCTTTGACCGGTCTGTCTTCGTGGGGCGGCCGGATGTGAAGGGGCGGGAGGAGATCCTCCGCGTCCACACCAGAAACAAGCCTCTGGCAGAGGATGTCGACCTTGTGACAGTGGCGAGGACGACGGTCGGCTTTACCGGTGCAGACTTGGAGAACCTGATGAATGAGTCTGCCATTTCCGCAGCCAGAGAAGGCCGGGCCTATGTCAAGATGGACGATGTCCGTGCCTCCTTCGTCAAGGTCGGGATCGGGACGGAGAAGAAGAGCCGGATTATTTCCGACCGGGAGAAGAGGATCACGGCGTATCATGAGTCCGGACACGCCATTCTCTTTCATGTGCTGCCGGATGTCGGCCCGGTCTATTCCGTCTCCATTATTCCCACGGGAGCTTCCGCGGCCGGCTATACAATGCCCCTTCCGGAGAAGAATGACATGTTCGCCACCCGGGGGAAGATGTTCCAGGACATCGTCGTCTCCTTCGGAGGCCGTGTTGCAGAGGAACTGATCTTTGACGATGTGACAACCGGGGCCTCCGCCGATATCAAGCAGGCGACCCGGGCGGCCAGGGAGATGGTGACCAAGTACGGCTTCTCAGACAAGATCGGTCCCATCGCCTATGGCGATGACGATGAGGAGGTCTTCATCGGCAGGGACCTGGCCCATGCCAAGACCTACGCGGAGTCGACCCAGGCGGACATCGATGCGGAAGTGCACAAAATTATCTCCTCGGCCTATGACCGGGCCAAGGAGATTCTGACAGCCAATATGGATGTTCTTCACCGGTGCGCGGACCTGCTCTTAAAGCAGGAGAAGATTCACCGGGATGAATTCGAGCAACTCTTTTCGGAGTCCTACCAGCAGCCGGAGGAGACCGGCGTGGCAGTCGAGGAGATGTAGAGAATCCGAAGAATCAGCGGCGCCGCAGGGCCTTCCTGAACATCCCACCGATACAGATGAGGACGATGACCAGGGCGGCCAGGGTGGTCGGGTTGAGACCGCCGTTTTTGGCGTAGCATCTGCTTGGATTGTCCGGGTCATAGGCAATGGTGATGGTCGTTCCCTCTGAGAGGGTGGTGTCCCGGTTGAAGTGGGCCCAGCTCTGGATCTTCTGTCCGTTCACCGTGTATTCCAGCTGGATCTGGCTCTTGTATCTTGTCTCAGAGCCCTCGCTTCGCACCTGGTAGTTCTCCACCTTTAGGATGGTGGCCTCGGTCTTGGGATAGGAGTAGTAGGGGCTGAGCTTTCGGACGGAGATGACGACGCCGGCTGCCGCAAGCAGGATACATAGGATTACAAGCCCGATCCAGATTGCCTTTGCAACGTTTTTCATAATGTGGCTCCTTTCTCTGAACTACAGATAAGTGTAACACAGAAGAAAGGGGACGGATCAGATCGAATCGCACCGGACCGGATTGAACTGCACCAGATTGAACCGGACCGGATCCGATATGAGACGGGTGAAGAAGGGGATTCCCTCTTCTTCGTCCGTTTTTTATTTTTTCGGGTCATTTCATAAACGTTTCATATAGGACCAGTAACATGGGCCTGTAGCCAAAAGAGCCGGGAGCGCGAGGACCTTCTGCCTGCCGGGGCAAATGAGAAAGGAGCTGAGGCTAGCAGTGATCAGAAACGCCATCGCATATGTCTTGCGAAAGAAGAACCGAACATTGATCGTATTCGTCATTCTGACTCTGGTTCTCTCCTGCCTGTACCTATGCTTAAACATTATGCGGGCGAGTGAGAATTTGGAGCGGACCCTGTACAAGTCTTCGAATTCATCCCTGTCCATCAGCAAGAAGGACGCGGACGGATACTTTGGGATCAGTCAATTCGCCTCGGTCAGCCGGATCAAGGAGATCTCCGAGGCGAGCCCCAAGTATGAGGGCCTGGCCAAGCTCATCGGCGCGGATGCCGTCGAGGGAGAACAGAAGGTGAGCCGAGATGATCTTGCGGACGGGTTCAAGAACCTGGTCTCCATCGAGGCCGGAGGCTCTACAGACAAGAGTGTCCTCTTCAGCAGTGGGGTCTTCAGCCTGAAAGAGGGGAGGGGCATTCAAAAAGACGATAGGGACAGCCTGCTTGTCCACGAGGAATTCGCCAGGAAAAACAAGCTCAAGCTAAACGATGAGGTCTGCCTGGAGTACATTGATCCCAGGAAGGCGGACCAGAAGGAAGAGGCGCGTCGCTATAAGATTGTCGGGATCTTCTCCGGGAAGAAACAGGAGAAGTACACGGGCCTCTCGTCGGACCTGAGCGAGAACATGATGTTCGCGGATTATGAATCCAGTCAGAGGGGGCTTGGGCTCACAGGAGACCAGCAGATCGCCAATCAGATGTTCCTGTCCTGCGCAGATCCGGAGAAAATGGAGGAGGCTGCAAGGAAGGTCCGGGAGCTTCCGGTGGACTGGACCAAATACAGCGTCGACAAGAATGCCAGCGCCTTCCAGGAGGCCCTTGCGTCCATCAGCGGGGTCAGGCACATGATCGGAATCATGACCTACGCCATCATGGCCGGCGGGGTCGTCGTCCTGTCCTTGATCCTAATCCTGTGGCTGAGAGAGAGAATCTATGAAATCGGGATTCTCCTGTCCATCGGAGTCAGCAAGGTTAAGATCATAACGCAGTTTATCCTGGAACTGCTCTTGATATCCATTCCGACAAGTCTCATTTCCTTTATCATCGGGAATCTGGCCGTCGGGCAGATTGCCGGCGGACTTCTGGGGGCAGAGCAGACAGGCTCCCTCATGACGGGACTTTCGATTGGAGGAGGCCCGGACCGGCTGCTTGTCCTGGCCCAGAGCTATGGCATATTGACAGCCGTCATCGTCGTATCGGTGATCATTGCTTCTGCAATGATTTTGACCAAAACGCCCAAAGAGATTTTATCCAAAATCAGTTAGGAGGCCAGTGTGAATATCTTAGAGATGAAGAATGTGACATACAGCTATTCCGGTTCCAAGGAGAGAGTGCTGTCATCGGTCAACCAGGGATTTGAATGTGGGAATTTCTATGCGATCATCGGAAAATCCGGCGCGGGAAAGTCGACCCTCCTCTCCCTCCTCGCGGGCTTAGACCGGCCGGACCGGGGACAGATCCTCTTCAAGAATGAGGATATCGTAAAGGATGGATATACGAAGCATCGGAAGAATCATATCTCTCTGGTCTTCCAGAATTACAACCTGATCGACTACCTCTCACCGCTTGAGAATGTTCGGCTGGTCAACAGCAAGGCCTCCGAGGAGATCCTGCTGGAGCTTGGGCTCGACAAGAGCCAGATCCGGCGGAATGTCATGAAATTATCCGGTGGCCAGCAGCAGAGAGTTGCGATCGCAAGGGCCCTGGTCTCCGAGGCCCCCATCATTCTGGCGGATGAGCCCACCGGAAACCTGGACGAGACCACAGCCGGAGAGATCATAGGGGTCTTGAAGAAGCTGGCCAAGGAGAGAAATAAGTGCGTCATCGTGGTGACGCACAGCAAAGAAGTCGCCAGCGCAGCCGACACGATCCTGGAATTGAGCAATAAGAAAATCAAGCAGGTCAAGTACATCTAGGAGGGTGACAATGATCAGAAACGCATTTGCCTATGTCACAAGAAAGAGCCTGAAATCCCTCATTATCTTCCTGGTAGTCCTGTCCATGTCCGTCTTGAGCCTGATCAGTCTGTCGATCAGGGAGGCCACAAACCGGGCGTCCGCAGAGACCTTCGGGACCATCACCAACAGCTTCTCCATGGAGATCAACCGGCGGGTCAACCAGGGGACGCCCAGAGGGGGCGGCAATGTCAGGGGGCAGGACATCAAGAAGATCGCCGAGTCCAAGAATATCGACGGCTATGTGAAGAGAATCAACAGCGTGGCAGATCTGGACGGCTATGACATCATAGAGACCAAGGAAACGCTGGCCAACCAGTCCGAGGAGCGGGCGAAGAACTTCAAGAGGACCGTCATGCTGACCGGGGTCAACGACTCCTCCAAGGAGACCAAGTTCGTCTCCGGAGCCTATCAGCTGGTTGAGGGACAGCACCTGACCGGGACGGATAAGAACAAGATCCTGATGCACAAGGATCTGGCGGCCAAGAACAATCTCAAGGTCGGGGACAAGCTGAAGCTCAAGTCCAACCTCTATGATGCGGACAATGAGAAGGGCGCCAATGAGACCGTGGAGGTGGAAATCAAGGGCTTATTCGACGGCCACAACAAGGGCGGCGTGAGTGCGGCGCAGGAGCTTTACGAGAACACCCTGATCACAGACCTGGACACGGCGGCGAAGGTCTACGGCAACACGGAGGACACCGCAAGCTACCAGGATGCAACCTTCTTCGTGAAGGGAAATAAGAATCTGGACCAGGTCATCAAGGAACTGGGCTCCCTGGACATCAACTGGAAGTCCTACAACCTGATCAAGAGCTCCTCCAACTATCCGGCCCTGCAGAAGTCCATTTCCGGGGTGTACGCAATCGCCAACCAGCTGCTGACCGGTTCCCTGATCTTTGCCGGACTCGTTGTATCTCTCCTCCTCCTCCTCTGGATGAATGCCAGGAAGAAGGAGATCGCGGTTCTCCTGTCACTTGGTTTCTCCAAGCTGAGGATCCTGGGCCAGTTTATGGCGGAACTCGTCTTCATCGCAATCCCGGCCTATATTGGGGCTTACTTCCTGGCCGGTTATGCGGGCAAGGCTCTCGGAAACCGTATTCTGCAGAGAGTGACCGGAAATATCGCAGATCAGATCGCCAAGCAGTCGGCCTCCACCGGACTGGGCGGCGGCGCGGAAGTGGATGGCTTCAACAAGACCCTGACCAGCCTGGACGTCATTGTAGGACCTAAGGCCCTCCTCTATGTGGTCCTCTTTATGTCCCTGATTCTGGTTGTCTCCGTTCTGATCTCGTCCTTCGCGATCTTGAAGAAGAGTCCCAAGGACCTGCTGACCGATACCAAATAAACGAGGGCAAGTAAGTAAAAGCAAGAGCCGATCGCCACAGGTCGTCTGCGCATCCCCGGCGCAGAAGCCGGCGGTCGGCTTCTTTTCGCGCATAGACATCCCCGCGGTCGGTCGGTAAAATAGGGGTTGATGCGTGAGCAAGCGGTCCGGGCAGAGAGGAAGAGACCATGAAAGTACTTGTTGTCGAGGATGATCCCATGATTCGGGAGGGGATCTGTGAATACCTGTCGGAATACGGCTATGAGATGATTGAGGCGAAAGACGGGCGGGAGGCCCTGGCCAGATTCAGAGAGGGAGAGACAGACCTGGTGATCCTGGACATCCAGATCCCGTGGATCAACGGGCTTGAGGTACTGAGGGAAATCCGCAGAGAGAGCAGGCTGCCGGTCCTGATTCTGACGGCCTTCAGCGATGAGGAGTATAAGATCGAGGCATTTACAAGCCTGGCGGACGGCTATATTGAGAAGCCCTTCTCTCTGCCGGTCCTAAAGGCCCGGGTCGATTCTCTGATCGAGCGGCACTTGGGCCTGACAGACCGGTTTTACTATAAGGACACGGAGGTAAATTTCAGCAGCTATTCAGCCAAGCTCGGAGGAAAGCCGGTGGATGTGAACGCCAAGGAGCTGGAGATTCTCAAGTTCCTGCTGGAGAATGAGGGTTGCGCCCTGACCCGGGCCCAGATCCTGGACGGGGTCTGGAAGGAGACGGAGGAGATTCCCTATGATCGCGTGATTGACGTCTATATCAAGGAGCTGCGAAAGAAGCTTGGCTTAGACTGCATCGTCACCATTCGAAATGTGGGCTACAAGCTGGAGAGAAGATGAAGAACCTGAAAATATTCCCCAAGATGTTCTTACAGACTTTTGCCATCTTGAGCATCCTTATTATTCTAATCCACCTGCTTATCTTCTTCGTCTTCCCCAAGACCTATCTGGAGACAAGAAAGCAGGAGGTGTCCGCCAAGGCTGATGAGATCTCCAGCAATATCCAGGGAAGGGATCTGCGCTTTGTGGAGCAGTCCCTGGACTTCTACTCCAAGACCAGTGAGATCAAGGCTTTTGTAAAAGACGGGGGGACAAGCGACGAGGTCCGAATCAAGGAGGAAGTGGGGGCCGACTTAAAGAGCAGCAGCAACTCCCTGGTCATTGAAGAGCGGGCGGTACAGCTGAATACAGGAGAGAAGATCTATGTGCAGTTTGTCTCAACGGCGGACATGCAAAGGGACGCCAAGGATCTGAGCCTGAAATTCCTGCCCTATTCCCTCTTCCTATCCTTCCTCCTCTCGGTTGTCATCGCCCTGATCTACGCCAAGTCCATCACAAACAGCATCCAGGAGATTAAGGATGTCACAGACCAGATGATGAAACTGGACAAGGATGCCAGCCTGAAGGTGGACTCGACGAATGAAGTGGGCCAGCTGAAGGGGCAGATCAACGAGCTCTATGATACCCTTCTGAGCTCGATGGAGGATCTGGAGCAAAAGAACCGGGAGGTCCTGCGGCTGGAGAAGCTGAAATATGACTTCTTCCGAGGGGCCTCGCATGAACTGAAAACGCCCCTGGCCAGCCTGAAAATCATCCTGGAGAATATGCAGTATCGGATCGGCAAGTATAAGGACCGGGATAAGTATATCGGAAACTGTCTGGTCCTTGTCGATCATCTGACGCGCAATATCTCCCAGATGCTGTCCCTGTCCTCCCTGGAAGAACTCAAGGACGACGAGGAGCGGATCCGGATCCGAGATGTCTTAGACCCGGTCATCGACCAGTACCGGATCCTGGCTGCTCAGAGACAGATTGCAGTCAGCCGGGAGCTCGCCGATGAGACCATCTATATGGGAAGAAGAGCTCTCAAAATGGTCCTGTCGAACCTGATCAGCAACGCGGTCAAGTATACGGACGAGGGCGGCAAGGTCCATGTCGGGACGGACGGGGGCTGGCTCTATGTGGAGAACTCCCTTGACCGAACGACCGGGGAGGAAGTCGGTCGGCGCTTCGATGCCCATTTCGATCCGAAGAGGGAGAACAGCAATGGCTTGGGCCTGTATATCGTGAGAAACATCCTGTCAAACTACGGGATCGACTACCGGGTGGCCAGGAGTGGCGCCGGCATTCGCTTCTCGATCCGGCTGGCCCGGGAGGAGCCTGTTTCCATTGCGGATCGTTTGTGATGTGGAATATAATGATTCTTGTGGGCTTTAAAGAAATTTCCCTTTGCGCGGTGTGAAGCAGAAGCGGGGGAAGAGAAAGGGGTGAGAGGATGATCGAAGAAGCAATCGCTAAGGTCAAAGAGGCGGAAGCCAGGGCCGATGAGATCGTCGCTCAGGCCAGGCAGCAGGCGGCGCAGATCCGCCGGCAGGCAGAGGATGACGCGGTCAGGGCGAAGGAAGAGGCCCTTGCAGAGGCGGACCGGGATCGAAAGGAAGCGCGGAGGACGGCAGATGCGCTGGTTGCCGCAAAGAGCCAAGGCCTTCTGGAGGAAGGAGACTGGCGGGAACCGTCGAAGGACAAGCAAGAAGCGGCGATTGACGCTGTAATCGGTCTGGCAGAGACGTAAGGAGGTTGTGTCATGGCGATTGTCAAAATGCAGAAAATCAGCATCGCCGCCTCAAATAAGCACAGAAAAGAGATTCTGGAGCAGCTCCAGGCCATGGGGCTGATTGAGCTCTGCGAGGAGCAGATTCAGGACAGTGACCTAAAGAAAATGGATACCCAGGTCGCACGCAATAACTTCGACCGGGCGGCCCAGACCCTGGAGACGGGACTGAAGCTGCTCAAGGAGTACGCGCCGGAGAAGGAGGCCGGTCTCTCTCTCTTTGCTGAGAAGGCCTTGATCTCGCGGGGAGAGCTTGACGCGCACTGTGCGAGGGCGGCTGAAATTCTGGCCAGAGCGCAGAAACTGGTAAATCTGGAGAAGGAAATTCACGAGCTGGAGGGGGCCAATCTCAAGGACCGGGTGACCATCAGCGGGCTCCGTCCCTGGAGTTCTCTGGACATTCCCATGGGGATGCGGGGGACCGGGAAGACGGACCTCTTCATCGGAAGCTTCCCGGGGGACCAGACCGAGGAGGACCTGCTCGCAGGCCTGACGGAAGGCCTTCCGGAGGAGGCCCCGGTGGATCTGACGGTCCTGGCCAGGGAGAACGGCCTGACCTGTGTCTGCCTGCTCGCCGCAAAGTCGGTTCGTCAAGACCTGGAAGATAAAATGCGGCAGATGGGTTTTGCCAGGCCTGCGACCGCCTGTCGACGGATTCCTGCGGACAAGATCAGAGCTCTTGAGGACAAGATCACAGATCGGAAGAGGCAGATTGAAGAAAACCAGAAGAAAATGGCCTCTTACGGCGACTCGCGCCGGGACTTTCGCATCTGCGCAGACTACTATCGGAGCAGGGCGGCCAAGTATGAACTCCTGGGCAAGATCCCCCAGAGCCGGCATATCTTCTTCCTCCAGGGCTGGGTGACGGCGGAGGCGGCCGGGCCCCTGGCCGGACTTCTGGAAGAGACCTACGGGGCCCTGGTACAGCGAGAAGAGATCTGCGAGGGAGAGTCGGAGCCAACCGTGCTCGACAATCCGCCGATTGCTAAGCCGGTCGAGCCCATTCTGGCCTCCTACGGTCTTCCGACGCATGGGAGATTTGACCCGACGAAAATCATGACCTTCTTCTATGTGGTCTTCTTCGGGATGATGCTGTCCGATGCGGGATACGGGATTCTGGTATCTCTGGGAACAGGGATTGTTCTTCTCCGTCACAAGCGACTGGAGGAGGGGATCAAGCGAATGCTGGAGCTCTTCTTCATGTGCGGTCTGTCGACCAGCTTCTGGGGCTTTATGTACGGCGGCTTCTTCGGCAACGCCATCGATACCATAGCGAACACCTTCTTCGGATACCGGGGGGAGGCCATTGTAAAACCGCTCTGGTTCGAGCCCCTGAAGGATCCCATGCGGCTACTGATCTGGTGTATGCTCTTCGGACTCATCCACCTCTATACGGGCCTTGCAATCAAGGGCTACGAGACACTCAAGGCGCGCGATACGGTTGGTTTCGTCTCAGATATCCTGTCCTGGTTTATGATGCTGACCGGACTGGTCCTGATGCTGCTCCCCACAGATCTCTACGGGTCGATTGCGGGGACGGCCTATCAGTTCCCGGCCTGGCTTGTCACCCTGTCCAAGATCCTGGCGGGGGGCGGAGCCCTGTTGATTCTCTTTATGAGCGGGAGGTCTAAGAAAAACTGGGCGCTCCGCATCGCCCTGGGCGCCTATGACATCTACGGGGTGACCGGTTGGCTGTCAGACCTTCTCTCTTATTCGCGGCTTCTGGCCCTGGGACTTGCAACCGGCGTCATCGCCAATGTCATCAATCTGATGGCGAGCATGTTCGGCGGGGGGATTGTGGGAGCGGTGCTCTTCATCCTCATCTTCATCCTGGGCCACAGCCTGAATATCGGGATTAACCTGCTGGGGGCATACGTTCACACCAACCGGCTGCAATATGTCGAATTCTTCAGTAAGTTCTATGACGGGGGAGGAAGAGCCTTCCGGCCCTTCGTCAGCAATTACAAGTACATTCAAATCAAGGAGGACAAGTAAGATGAGTTTAGGAATGGTATTTGCATTAACAGGAGCCGTACTCTCAACGATTCTGGCGGGCATGGGATCCGCTTGGGGCGTAGGACTGGCCGGACAGGCGGCCGCCGGCGTCGTGGCGGAGGATCCGGATCAGTTCGCCAAGGTCCTTCTCCTGCAGCTTCTGCCGGGTACACAGGGCATCTACGGACTCCTGGTCACCTTCATTACCCTGACCAGGATCGGGATCCTGGGAGGAAGCGCTGTCACAGATCCGGGGACGGGTCTTCTGTATCTGGCAGCCTGCCTTCCCATCGCTATCGTGGGACTGGTATCCGGCTATCACCAGGGCCGCACCTCGGTTGCCTCTATCGGAATCGTGGCCAAGAAGCCGGACCAGTTCGGTAAGGCCATGCTCTTCCCCGCCATGGTAGAGACCTACGCCATCCTGGCCCTTCTGGTCTCTATTCTTGCGGTTTCCAACATCGGATGATGTGGTCCGGAGCATAGAAGAGACAGAGACAGGAGTGCGTATGGCAGGAATAGATCATATTCAAGCTGAAATCTTGCAGGAGGCGCGGGCCACAGCGGATGCTCTGCTTGAGAGCGCCCGGGCGGATGCCGGCCAATTGGCCGAGGAGACTGCCGGGGAAGTGGAGGCAGTCCGCCGGGCCGCAGATGAGGACTGCGCCAGGATCAGGGAGGCCGGGCAGGTTCGCCTGGCGTCGCGGCAGGAGATGCTGAGGAGACAGGAGCGATTGCGCAGGAAGCAGGAACTGGTCACCGGCCTGATTGACGAGGCCTACCGCCGTCTTGTGGAGGAAGATCCGGATGCTTACTGGAAGAGGATCCTCCTGTTTCTCGACGCACATATTCATCCCGGAGAGGGAAGGATCTGCTTCTCGGAGAGAGACCTAAGCCGCATGCCCGCCGCGGTCAGACAGGCAATTGAGACCCGGGCGGGGGCAGCCGGAGCCAAGCTTGCCATAGAGTCGGATGCGTCCGTGACCGATGGCTTCATCCTTGACTTCGGAGGGATCGATGAGAATTGTACGCTGAAGGCGATTTTCGCAGAGCGTTATGACAAGATGCAGGATGCGGTTACAAGAATCCTGTGGCAGGAGTAAATGTCTATGAGGGATATGGAATATACCTTTGCGGTAGCCAGAATCCGCGTGTTGGAGAAGCATTTGCTCAGCAATGACGACCTGGAGCTTATGATCGGCCTCAAGGATGTGCCGGCAGTCATGGCCTATCTGATCGATAAGGGCTGGGGCAAGGGGAGCGAGCAGGATCCGGACCGCCTCCTGGCTGATGAGGCCGCAAAGTCGGTGGACCTGATGCGGGAGCTCAAGCTGGACGAGGAACTCTTTCGGCTCCTGACTTACCCCTCCTACTTCCACAACCTGAAGGCGGGGATCAAGGAGCTCTGCACCGGGATCTGCGTTCCCGGCGCCTACTATGATCTGGAGGACTTTGGCAGAGAGGATCTTCTGGACTTGCTCAGGGAGAAGAACTACAGGGCCCTCCCGGAGGACATGCAGGAGGTCGCCGGAGAGGCTTATGAGACCATGGCGAGGACGCAGGACGGCCAGAGATGCGACCTTCTGGTGGACCGTGCCTGTCTTGACGCCATGATGAAGAGGGCGAGAGAGAGCCGCTGTGACCTGATCCGGGCCTATGAGGACATGACCGTTGCAGTGGCGGACATCCGCATCGCCTGCCGGGCGGCCAAGACCGGCAAGAGCCTGACCTTCCTGAAGGAGAGCCTGGCGGAGTGCGACAGCATCTCAGCCTCGGCCCTGGCGGATGCAGCCAGCCGGGGAAGTGAGGAGCTCCTGGCATACTTAAGGGGTCAGGGGCACGGTCAGGCGGCAGACGCCATTGAGGAGGGGGCCTCGGCATTTGACCGCTGGTGCGACAATCGCCTGATTGAGACCCTAAGGCCGCAGAAGACCAATTCCGTCTCGGCCGGTCCTCTTGTGGCCTATTATCTGGCAAAAGAGAATGAGATCAAGAGCGTTCGCATTCTCCTGACAGCCAAGGCCAATGGCTTCTCGGACGAGGCAATTCGCGGAAGGATGCGTGAGATGTATGGATAAGATTGCAGTCATGGGAGATTACGACAGCATCTACGGTTTCGGGGCCCTGGGCATGGAACTCTTTCCGACGGAGCCGGGCCGGGATCCCGCGGAGACCCTGCGCAGGCTGGCGCAGAGCGGCTATGGCATTATTTATGTCACGGAGGCAGTCTGCGTCAATCTCAAGGACCTGATGGAAGAATACCGCGAGCAGATCTGCCCGGCGATCATCCCGATCCCCGGAGGAGGCAGGGACACCGGGATCGGTGTTGCGGCGGTTAAGTGTTCTGTTGAGCAGGCGGTCGGAAGCGACATCCTCTTCTCTCAGAATTAAGATAGGAAAGCGAGGCGTGCGATGAGCACTGGAGTGATCAAGAAGGTGGCGGGCCCCCTGGTTATTGCGACCGGGATGCGCGATGCCAATATGTCTGACGTGGTTCGTGTCAGCAAGGAGCAGCTGATCGGGGAGATCATCGAGATGCATGGGGATGAAGCCTCCATTCAGGTGTATGAGGAGACTCAGGGTCTGGGCCCCGGCGAGCCCGTGGAGTCCACCGGTATGCCCATGTCCGTGGAACTCGGCCCGGGACTCATCGGGTCCATCTACGATGGGATCCAGCGTCCCCTCAATAAGATCCGGGAGATGTCCGGTTCTGATTTCCTCCACCGGGGCGTGCAGGTAGCCGCTCTGGATGAGGAGAAGGTCTGGGACTTCTGTCCCGGCGTCTCCGTGGGAGATGAGGTCGAGGCCGGCGATATTCTCGGCACGGTGGAGGAGACCGCTGTTGTCACCCAGAAGATCATGGTTCCATACCGGGTGGCCGGCCGAATCAAGCGCATCGAGGGCGGGCCGCACACGATCAGGGATGTAGTGGCGGTCATCGAGACAGACCGGGGAGATGTGGACGTGACCATGGTTCAGAAGTGGCCGGTCCGTCGTCAGCGCCCCTATGCCAGGAAGCTGGCTCCCAACATGCCGCTCGTGACGGGACAGCGTGTCATCGACGCCTTCTTTCCCATCGCAAAGGGCGGCGTGGCGGCAATCCCCGGTCCCTTCGGCTCCGGAAAGACCGTCACCCAGCACCAGCTGGCCAAGTGGTCGGAGGCGGATATCGTCGTCTATATCGGCTGCGGCGAGCGCGGCAATGAGATGACCGATGTCCTAAACGAGTTCCCGGAACTGGTTGATCCCAAGACCGGAGAGTCTCTTATGAAGAGAACGGTCCTGATCGCCAACACTTCCGATATGCCCGTCGCGGCCCGCGAGGCCTCGATCTACACCGGAATCACAATAGCGGAGTACTTCCGCGACATGGGATATTCGGTTGCCCTGATGGCGGATTCCACGTCCCGCTGGGCGGAGGCCCTGCGCGAGATGTCCGGCCGCCTGGAGGAAATGCCCGGTGAGGAGGGCTATCCCGCCTATCTGGGCTCCCGCCTGGCCCAGTTCTACGAGCGGGCCGGACGGGTGATCTCCCTGGGCCGGGAGGGCCGGGAGGGACAGCTGTCCGCTATCGGCGCCGTATCTCCCCCGGGAGGCGATATCTCTGAGCCCGTCTCCCAGGCCACCCTGCGCATTGTCAAGGTATTCTGGGGACTGGACGCCAACCTGGCCTACCAGAGACATTTTCCGGCCATTAACTGGCTGAATTCCTATTCAAACTATCTGGATGACATGGAACCCTGGTTCAATGAGAACGTCAAGGCGGACTGGATGCAGGTCCGCCAGCATCTCATGTCTCTTCTGACCGAGGAGGCCTCACTCAATGAGATTGTAAAGATGGTCGGAATGGACGCCCTCTCTCCCCAGGACCGGCTGAAGATGGAGGCGGCCAGGAGTATCAGGGAGGATTTCCTCCACCAGAACTCCTTCGATGAGATTGACACCTATACCTCTCTTCCCAAGCAGTATGACATGATGAAGCTGGTATACGCCTTCTACGAGGAGGGAAGCAAGGCCCTGAAGGCAGGGGCCAACATTGAGGACATCGTCAATATGCAGGTCCGCGAGCGCATCGGCCGTTTCAAGTACACCGCGGAGGATAGGATCGAGGCTGAGTATCAGTCTGTGCAGCTTGCGCTTACAACCGAGGCCGCTGCTCTGACCCAGAATAAGGAGGGCTAAATTATGGCGAAGGAATATCGCACGATACAGGAAGTCGCCGGACCTCTGATGTTGGTACAGGGCGTCTCGGATGTCACCTACAATGAGATGGGGGAGATCGAGCTGGCAGACGGAAGCGTCCGCCGCTGCAAGGTCCTGGAGATTGACGGAAGCAATGCGCTGGTTCAGCTCTTCGAGTCTTCCGACGGAATCAATCTGTCTGACTCGAAGGTCCGCTTCTTGGGCAAATCCCTGGAATTGGGCGTGTCTGAGGACATGCTGGGCCGGGTCTTCGACGGCATGGGGCAGACCATCGACGACGGCCCCCAGATCCTTCCCGAGAAGCGGATGGATATCAACGGCCTGCCCATGAATCCGGCAGCCCGCCAGTACCCCTCCGAGTTCATTCAGACCGGGGTCTCATCCATTGATGGCCTGAACACCCTGGTCCGCGGGCAGAAGCTGCCGATCTTCTCGGCCTCCGGCCTGCCCCATGCCAGGCTGGCGGCTCAGATCGCCCGCCAGGCCAAGGTTCGGGGAACCGACGAGCCCTTCGCCGTCGTCTTCGCCGCCATGGGCATCACCTTCGAGGAGGCCAACTTCTTCCAGGAGTCCTTCCGGCAGACGGGGGCGATCGACCGGACGGTGCTTTTCATCAACCTGGCCAATGATCCCGCGGTCGAGCGGATTTCCACCCCCCGCATGGCCCTGACCGCCGCGGAGTACCTGGCATTTGAGAAGGACATGCACGTCCTTGTCATCATGACGGACATCACCAACTACGCGGACGCCCTCCGCGAGATCTCCGCGGCCCGCAAGGAGGTCCCCGGGCGAAGAGGATATCCCGGATACATGTACACGGACCTGGCGACCATGTATGAGAGGGCAGGCCGTCTGCGCGGGCACAAGGGCTCCATCACCATGATCCCCATCCTGTCCATGCCGGAAGATGACAAGACCCATCCCATTCCCGACCTGACCGGGTATATCACAGAGGGGCAGATCATCCTGAGCCGCGACCTCTATCGCAAGGGGATCACCCCGCCCGTAGATGTCATGCCCTCCCTGTCCCGCCTGAAGGACAAGGGAATCGGAGTCGGCAAGACCAGAGAGGACCATGCGGCGACGATGAACCAGCTCTTCGCGGCCTATGCCAGAGGCAAGGACGCCAAGGAACTCATGGTCATCCTGGGAGAGGCCGCTCTGACAGAGATGGATCTCCTCTATGCCAGATTTGCGGATGAATTTGAGAGTCAATATATCTCCCAGGGCTATCAGACCGACCGGTCCATCGAGGAGACGCTGGATCTGGGCTGGGATCTCTTGCGTCTGCTTCCGAGGTCGGAGCTCAAGCGAATCAGCGATGAGATGCTGGACCGCTATTATGAGAAATAAAAGGGGAGGACAGCTACATGGCGGGAACGAATGTAAATCCCACGCGAATGGAACTGACCCGGCAGAAACAGAAACTGATGACTGCGGTCAAGGGACACCGCCTGCTCAAGGACAAGCGGGATGAGCTGATGCGGGAGTTCCTGGACCAGGTTCGCCAGAATATGGACCTGCGCCTGAAAGTCGAGGCGGGAATCAAGAGGGCCAACGCCGGATTGGTTCTGGCCAGAGCGGGGATGTCGGAGGAGCTTCTGAAGGAGGCCCTGATGGCGCCCAAGCAGGAGATCTTCTTAAAAAGTTCCAGGCGCAATATCATGTCTGTCGATATTCCGCAGTATGAAATCGACATGCGCACCAGTGATCCCAATGACATCTACTCTTATGGCTTCGCCTTTACCTCCGGGGAATTGGATTCGGCAGTCAGAGAACTGGCGGACCTGACGGAGGACATGCTTCGCCTGGCGGAGAGGGAGAAGGCCTGCCAGCTGATGGCGGCAGAGATCGAGCGGACCAGGCGGAGGGTCAATGCGCTGGAGCATGTCATCATCCCGGAGGCCCGGGAAAATATTCGGATGATTTCCATGAAACTGGATGAGAATGAGCGGTCTACGCAGGTTCGGCTGATGAAGGTTAAGGACATGGTCTTAAAACAGGCCAGGGAGGCAAAGAGGAAGGAGAGAGCTTCCTGATCGCCCTGAGGCGATAGAATACAGATCGCTGTGAGAAAGTCACAGCAGAGGAGAGGACTCCCATTGATCGGATGGTCATTG